>JAOUFU010000102.1 GCA_029858035.1 Phycisphaerae bacterium | reverse complement strand
GCATACGGAGGGCAGTTCGGAGAAATATACGAACCCCCATCATATACCGGAACCGGCTTTATCATTACCAACATCGGAGACCTACCCACTACAGAGATAGGCCGGGACGCGAACGAGCCGAATGTGGGATTGGCAAATGTTGAGCATGATATAGCGGTGCTGTTTGGCGTTCCGGAATATAAAGACTCCCCGTTCGGCAGCACCCTGCGAGTCCGTGGACAGTTCGGACCTTATGACGATGTCGATTTCTACCAGATAATGCTTGCCAAATGGGACGACGGCAATGAGCCAGGCCCGGAAGATTACATCGTTCTGGGCGTAGAGAAGGGCGGTCTATCGCTGGGTAAGGTAAGATGGTATGTTGACTCCAACAGCGTGTGGAGAACCGAGTATGTGAATATGGGGCCGAAAACCATCGACGGCAAGAATTATCTGTATCAGTTAAATCGACCGCTTGATGAGAGTATCTGGTCGAATCCGGATTTGAGAATCCGATGGAACACGACGGTGTGCGAAAACGGTTTATACACCCTGACTTATAAAGCGTACCGCTGGGCCGATCCCTGCGAGACCACGCTGGTTGAGGTGAGCCTGCCGCCGACTGACGGCTGGGACCATGTTATCCTGCTCATTGATAACAACCCGGTTACAGCTACGATCCACAACGTCAGGTACGACCCCAATGAAGGCAATCCCAACTACGACCCGTGCACTGACGGACTGATAGAAGAATGTGCTATCATCGGAATTACCCACACTGCGGAGAATTTGCGGTTTAACATTACCGCCTCTCATCCCACGGGTTATTTGAGGCGTTTCCTTCTGGACACCGTAGCCGGCAAGAACGAGTACCGTGGTAAGATCGCCGACGAGTCGTATTCGCCGACGACGCCCCCTTACTGGGACGGAGTACACAGCAAGGAATATAATACCAAGGATTCGGCGAGCCTGATGGAGTGGAAGCGCTGTGCGTATCAATTCCGTCTCCGAGCATGGGGCCGTGCGAATGATGGTGACCACTATATTTATTATGATATATTTAGTGACCACTATTACCTGGACTTTGGTGTAACCACGTGCATGCGTGCCGATATCGACGGCAGCGGTACGGTTGATTTGAAGGATGTAGCTGAATTGTTCGATAACTATCTGGAAACCTGTGGATTGTAACGCTTTATGTAAATAACGTGGCAATTCTGCAGACAAATAGTTGATAAGGGCCGTGAGTATTACGCTCGCGGCCTTTTTTCTATTCATTTAGCTGCAAACGCGCATTAAAAAGGCCGAGCTACAAGGCCCGGCCTGTTTATGCCCTCCATTAAAGGAGGACTGCCATTTCACCTTTTCATAGCCTGGCGGATAATGGTATGCCGGTTAAGTATTGAGTATGAGGTCGAGTTTTCTGCGTTTAGGTGCGGGCAGTTCGGCTCCACATCGCAGGCAATTGACCTGGGCCAGACACCGGCTTCTTCCACAAGACGAACACTTGATAATGGGAGTGTGGTTCAGGGCCAGATAGGTCAGCAATCCGGCCAGATTAAAAACCAGTGTGAAGGCGAGCCAGAAAATTAGTTTTGGCCGGGAAGTTTGCCTGGGCCAGCCGTGCCGAAAAACAAAACCGGCCATTGCCAGAGCCAGCAGCCAATTTAGAATACTGTTGCCAGGCCGCAGCTCTCTTACCATATCTGCAAAACCGGAGATGAGATCATTGTCCCGAGAAGAGAGTGCCCGGAATTCACCGCCCAGTAGATACCAGGTGAGATCATACAGCGGCGAGGAAAATTGGCACGCGTAATGCTTAACCTTTAGCCACGGGGGGCTCGCTTCAACTACGGAGCCAGGCCGAGCAGGAATGGTCCAATCGTAACGATTCAATAAGTTAAGCTCACCCTGATCATCAACTCTGTAAAGCTCGATCCATTGTTTGTACGGTTTGCTTCTGACTTTACGCAACCATTCCAAAGCGAGTCTCGGCGATTTTCGAAGAGCTGAGGGGACTCTTCTTTCGGTGTCAGGACGCATCAGGAAAATATCCTGCGTTGTGGCCGTGAACGACAGGGCTTCGCACCACCAATCATCGTCAACGGTGACTGTCATTTTCTCGTCGGGATTTTTCATTATCAGATGGTGTTTGTTGTCTTCGGTCCGGCACATGATTAGCGGTTGGTAAGGAATTTTTGAATCCTGCGGTGTCTCGGGCCGGATGTCTCGCCACTTATGCAGGGACATTTGTTTAATGTTTTCTTTGGTACTTTCAAAAATCAGTTGCACCTGCTGCTTTTCGAAATTTATTTCGTAAACACGCTTGCTCGTTTGCCACAGTAATGTCGGGCTGAAAGAACCCTGGGGACACCAGGCGGTAAACATTTTTAATGTGCCGAACGGTTTTGCCCGGGATTTTGAGTCTGTAAATCCTGTTGAGCCGATATAACCGATATTAGTGCCGTCTGCACGATAACCGACAAATAATTGTCTTGTCGGGTCATATCGCCAAACTTGCTGGATTTTCTCTCGTGACCTAACCGGTATTTCCAATGGACGAGAAAACTCCGGGGTAATCGTGTATATTTGTTTCATCCGTTGCTCGTCAAGTTTCTCGTTGCCACTGGGCACCTCGGTCCAGGACAGGTATTCATAGGGCCTGTTCTTTTGAAGGCCCGACCACAGAAGACTGCCATTTGCATCATAGACTTCCTGTTGTTTTTGGTCATCAGGACTAAAAGTGGGCGTATCTGAGAATTCGTACACAAGGTGAATTGTACCTTCCGGTAGAAATTGCTTTGCCGAATTTCGTATTTTTTCAAGGTGTTTTTCCTGGTCGCTGACCTTTTTGGGCTTCATCGGTGCCGCTCTGGATGGTGTTTGCCAAAGTATAGCGATTTGAACGATAAAAACCTGCAGTACTCCTACGGCAATCAGCAGTATCAGGACCGTCATGAAGATTTTGGTTGGTCCCGCAACGTGTTTTGAACTGTCTATCAGTTTCATAGTACTATTTCCCGGCCTAAAATTCTCTATTCAAGAATGTATCAATAATCTGTGAAAGCAAAACAACGACGCCGATTATCACCATCGCAAGAGCCCAGCTAAGCCGCCACTGGAGAAATATCATGCAAATGACAACCATCGCAAATGCAAGGCCGAGTATCTTTGTGGTGTACCAGCGTGCCTTGCTAAGGGCCGTCATAGCGGTCCCCAGATAGACTACTAAGCCGAGCACGATAAACAGCCATCCCTCAATAAAAACCCTGACCGGCGGCGGCACCATGAACAGTTCTGAACGGCAGGCGTACCAATAAAGTCCTATCCAAACAGATCCGAGGGATACAACAAATGCGATTGTTGCTGCAGTTAGCTTTGCCCCAAGTATCATTTGCCTGCTCGCCGAACGGTGAAGTAAGAACGGCCATGTCCTCGTAAAAAGGGGTATCAAGAAATGGCGGACACCAAGGGCCAAGCCAAGTCCGATTGATGTAATAACAAGCCATATCCCGGTTATCGCCAGGGGTGAATAATGGGTAAGTCGGTACGGTTCCACAACAGAGCCTGGCGATAAGCCCCAAGATAACCAATTGGACTGTACAAAGTAGGCCTGTGCACGAAGGGAAAATCCGCCTATAGCCAGGAAAATAATTGCCGCAAGTAGCATCCACGGCAGGCTCTCCCGAAGCTCTTTTCGCAGCAGCGCTGAAATCTCATCTTATTTTTCCTCCCACTGGAATAGTCGCCTGTGATTAGGCGGGGCGGTAAATTCGATGAACTGGTCTTCCAGGTTCATTTTTACAATTTGGTGATTTTGGGCTCCGCTCTTTTTTGCCCACTGGGTTATCTGCTCATCAGCAGGGCCAACCAGGATTAACTCCAATTCTTTTTCACTGCGTCTGCAGTGCAGCAGGCCTTCGATATCAACGTCGGCGGGTGGGGAATCGGTAAAACTCAATATCACCTTTTTTACCGCCGCCCTGAATTCCTCAAGAGAGCAGTTTGCCCTTAACACACCTTTGTCAATAACTACGATTCTATCGGAAACCCTCTCGACATCGCCGAGGATATGACTTGAGAAAAGGACCGTTCTGCCCTGGCGCATAATAAGCTCTATCATACCTTCCAAGAACTGGCGCCTTATAGCGGCATCGAGCCCGAGGGTTGGGTCGTCCATTATCAGCAGCTCCGGATTCGGGGCAAGAGCAAGAGCCAGCGAAACCTGCGCACGTTCGCCGTTCGAGAGGTGTTTTATCTTTCGCTTTTTTGGCAGGTTGAAGTATTCAATCATATCGGCGAAGAACTTATCGTCCCACTGCTTCGGGAAAAACGCCCGCTGAAATTTCTGAAGCTCATTGATACTCATCCAGCGAAACAGCCGATGTCCTTCTGTTACATAACCAATACGCTGGCGAATCGCAGGCAGCAACTGCTGCGAATCACAGCCCAACAATCTCGATGAGCCTGCGGTCGGCTTTAACAATCCGAGCATTAACTTAATGGCGGTCGTCTTTCCTGCACCGTTTCGGCCGACAAAGCCGCAGATACAGCCTTGCGGAATCTTCAGATTTAGGTGGTCGACCGCAAGTGTGCTGCCGTAATATTTCGTAAGGGCTTGTGTTTGCAATACTGTCTCAGTCATTTTTTCTTTCCGTTTGCCTGTTGACGAATTTAGCGAGTCTATCTTTGAACATCGTAATCAAATCCTGTTCCCGGAGACCTAAGTTCAGGCCCCGCGTAATAAGAGTATCCATCCTTTCGGTGAGTATATTGATATCCGCGGCGTCACTTTTTCGCAGCTTCGGGTCGCTGACATAGGTTCCAGAACCGGTTTTAGTTGTAACCAAACCCGCCTGCTCCAAACGGGTGTATGCCCTGGCAACAGTATTGGGATTAATCACCAGCTCTGACGCAAGTTTTCTGACCGCCGGCAGCTTATCGCCACTTGCCAGCTCACTCTTTGCGATGGCCTCGGAAATCTGCTGAGCAACCTGAACATAAATAGGCTCGCCCGAACCGGATGATATTTGTATCCATAAAGCCATGATTGCTGTTTTTCCCTTGTTTATAAAGCCTTTTATATATTTAGTATCGGGATAATTGTACTAATACTCTTAATACATTATGTATTATTCGCCTTGCCTTTGCAAGGATATTTTGAAAAAAGTTCAATTTTTTTTTAAGATGTATATGTTCAGTGGGCCAAACCAGCGTTTTTGAGCGTTTATTGGGGTTGTGGGGATTGGATTTAATTGAGTTTTTTTAGCATAATCAATCGTATCCCGCCATTTGAGGCTGGTACGGCCGGCATTATTTATTGACACTAAGGCAACAGACTCAAAACCCAAGATGCAAAACACAAGAGGCAATTGCGTTTTTGAACATCGACTATTCACCATTCATGAAACACCATTAACAAGCACCAACCACACTTTTGCATTGCCGGAGACATTATGGCTGAAATATTTAAGGCCACCTTATGCAACAGGGTCAAACGGTTCTAAATAAGCGGGACAGTTTCCTTTGTAAAAGAGTTACTACCACATGGCGCACTTGCTCATGAATAACATGCCTTGTAAAATTCCCGGGGTCCATAAACGGGCAATAGCCGATGAAAAAGGGATTCGTCGGAAAGTATTATGTCACAGAAGAATGCTTTCAATTTATTGATGAACGGGCCACATGGAAGCCATATTTCTTTTCTGCCTCGTTCATGATACGGCTCATAATGGCAGCAAAATGTTTGGCCGGCTCGATGCATTTTCCTCTTGTTTTCTTGTCCGGATAAATAATACTGAGTATCTTATCCTTCTCCCACTCTCTTGGTTCGATCTCAAACTTCATTGAAAAACCATATTTTGAGAGGCAATCAAGGTTTGGAACCCGGTATGGCTGAGCTTTGGTCCCTTCACACTCACAGACATCGGGCACGATCGAAGGTGTGACAAATCCATCGTCGATACCTATGTCAAAATTTCTTTTTTTCATATCCTCAGGGCCCAGTAATTTGCCAGAAAACCAGAGGCCTTTCATGCTTTTAGCCGAATGTCTGGCCACTGCAGCCGGCTGGACACCAAGCTTCTCAAGCTCCTTGTTCAGAGCCAGGGTCACTGCCTCATCATACGCATGCTTAGTATCCTGCAGGCCCAGGACGCCGATATAGCTTCCGAGGAGATTTGAAAAATTGTCCTCCCATGAAAAGGCGGACGGAAACTCCGGGTAGAACCCTCCGGACTTGTAACCATACCACGTCATTATTTCGTGCCAGGTTTGCGCAGTGTACGCAAAGTACTGCCCAAGACTAATGGAAATATCATACGTGATATATTCTTTAATTTTCGGCAACAGCAGCTCCCACGTTTGTGGGTAAGTCAGTCTTACAAAGCAAATTGCTCCCTCCTTGAGTTTAAATGAAAACTCGATATCATCGTTATTCAAATGTTTAAAGGTTTTTGCTGTCAGGAAAGCTGTCCAGTCGGCAGCCTCCCGGACATGGTAAATATCGATGTGGCCTGCCTTGCAAGTATAGATTATGCCGTTTTTTTCCGACAGAGTGAATTCGTAACGATGTGCCCCTAAATGGCCGGGGTCGAGAAAACTTGTCCACACGCCTGGAGAGGGAAGGCTTCCACGTTGGATGTGCGGCTTATGATTGAATTGTTCTGAAAGCAGCTGTTTTACCTGATCTGTCATACCAGGCTGGCAAGACGGCCGGCACCCACCTGCCATGAGGAAAAATAATAATACAAAAACCAACAATCTCAACATTACTTGCCTCCAGTTAAGCAGGTACACTAATCCCTCATCAGAGTTTAACATACGTACCCTCCCGACCAAGGTGAAGCCGAACTCCACAGGACCTGGCCACAGGGGATGGCTACCAGTCTAATATATCCGATATAACAATGCGGTCGCCAGTAATTATATACGAGCCGTTAGCAATCTACAATTCATCTGGTAGAATTAAAGGTGTCCGATACATGTTTCTCTTCTATCAATTTCCTACAAATTTGATTTTAATTTTTTCCTCTTCGTTGGTCTTCCGTCTTGATGCTCTATTGGGCCATGCAGTTCCGATTATTTGTACTTACAAATTATAGGATTCTTTTCCCGGCGTCAACAAAAAGGGGGACTATAAAATTTATAACGAAATTTTATGACTTTAGCGTGTTTTTGTGGATTAAAGCGGTTTTTTTGCGAATTTTTAGTTGTTTTTCAGGCTGTTCCATAAGTTCATCCTTAGCAAAGAGTTACAGAAGTGATCCTCATTTTTTCCGGATATAAACCTTTCCGACACATTAACGTAACCGCCCTTTCGGATACAGGCGCAGCCCTGATGCTAATTGTTGACTTTTTCAGGAAATCCTTTCGCTTGAATCGAGGGAGGCAAACGTCACGGCCGACTATTATCCCAAGGCAATAACTCAATGCCTATTAGTTATGCCGACTCTGAAATAAAGAATGTTGATTGTTTTTTATAAAGTTCACCATGACAGAGAAAAGCTGGAAAAGCCACCAATATTTTGTAAGTTTATTCTTGACGGAGGAAGGCAAATAGGTTTATTTATGCGTATGGGTGGTGAAGGACGTAGAAGCTGTCGTGCTGTAACAGCTCGTAAATAAAGAGCTTTTTATTATAAGGATGTTCAGAGTAGTTTTTGTCTTATAGTCTCATGGAAAGGATTGAATAATGCGAATTGTAAAACTTTCGGTGTTTATCATTGTATGTGCCTGTATGGTGCCGTTGGCCGGTTGTGGCGGTGAGCAGGACCTGAAAATGCGAAACGCCGCACTGAACAAGAGAAAAGCAGACCTTGAGAGTCAGGTGCAGGCCATGACGTTGGAACTTCAACAATTAAAAAGAAAGCTTTCTGACGCTACAGCACTCACCGATATCGACAAAGCTGCGCTGGAGCAAAAGATTGCCGCACTTGAAATCCACCTTGGTAAAAAGGACGAGCTGATAGCGAGGATGCGTGAGCAGTGCCTTGGGGGAATGGCGCTTCCTCCGGACCTGAGCGCTATGCTGGAGGAGTTTGCCGCGAAGGAGGACATGGTTACCTTCGACGCGGAAAAGGGTATAGTAAAATTCAAGAGCGATTTGCTTTTCAAAAGCGGCAGCGATGCCGTATTGCCTGCGGCGGCGGAAGCGGTAAAGGCACTGTGTGCAATTTTGAATACGAAAGAGGCCGCAGAACTTGATGTTATAATTGCCGGTCATACCGATGATCAGCCAATTCGCTTTGCCAAGGCCAACCATCCGACGAACTGGCACCTTTCCGTCCACAGGGCCATATCAGTACTGAATATAATGTCGGCGAACAATGTTGCCCAGAAGCGAATGAGCGTGCGTGGCTTTGGCGAGCTGCGTCCTTTTGTACCGAATGATCCTGGCAATAAAGGTAATCCGCAAAACAGGCGAGTGGAGATTTATATTGTCCCCAAGGGGATGTGATATTTTTTGAATATAGAATCTGGCCAGGGGCCGCGAAACCCAAGAATGTCAGAGCGCACATTAGTAATTATCAAGCCGGACTGCATCCAGCGGCATCTGGCCGGCGAAGTAATCGGGCGATTGGAACAAAAAGGCCTGAAGCTCGTTGGAGCAAAGTTTATACATGTCTCTGAAGAGCCAGCCCGCCAGCTATATGCTGTTCATCGGGGGAAACCATTTTTTGAGGATTTGGTAAAGTTTATATCTTCAGCACCCGTGCTTGTAATGGTCTGGGAAGCTGAGGGCGTTATAGATATGGTGCGCAAGATGATGGGTGCCACTTTCGGCTGCGATGCCGAGCCGGGGACTATTCGAGGGGACCTTGGCTGTTCGAAAGGATACAATCTCGTTCACGGCTCTGACAGTGCTGAGACGGCTGCGAGGGAAATCAATTTATTTTTCCAGCCGAGTGAAATCGTCGATTACAAATTGACTGACGAGGACTGGCTTTACGGTAAAAACGATTAGCCAAAAAAGCAGCACCATCTCAAAAACTTTGCGTAAAAGGGGGGTCTGAGTAATCAAATCCTGTATTTTCCCACCCGGATCGAAGTATTTGGTCCCGGTTGGTGGTTTTCGGGGATTTTTTGCAGGTAAAATTTGCAGCCAGATAATACTTGAAAAATCCGGTTCAAGTTATTAGCATGTATGGTTTCGCTTATGGAAAAGTCAACATATACAAATGGCAAAGATCGTTCGAGAAAAACAAGTCATAAAGTGCAGACATTCCACAAAATTTATAAACTAATAACACCCTTGTAAGAAACCTGGTAAACGAGAAGACATAGGAGAAGGAAAAATGGGAAATCGCAAAACAACACCAATTAGTTCGATGCTTATTTTCATTTTATTGGCGGCATTAACAAATCAATCTTTTGCGGCGACTGAGACGTTAGCAACAATCACCGTTGAGGCGGGAAATCATACCCGGATCGACACGCCTGTATCTATTGCGCTCGAGGGAATACCAATGGGACGTATTACGGGCAGAATAGGGCTGGTGGAAGTCAAGCCTTTGGGGCTGGTGCCGGTTGAGACACAGATAGAGCCGGGCGAACCGCCGCGGTTGTGGTGGATTCTTACGGGTACGACACCGGCGGGGAGCAAGCGCACGTATCAGTTTCCAAGGGGTTCTGTGAAACCGCCGGACGTTGACGTAACTGTTGAAGTGACAAAGGACGATTCGGTCTTGCAGATTCGGCAAGGGGACACGAAGGTTTTGCAATATAACCACGCGCCAGTTCCGCCGCCGGAGGGAAAGAACCCGCTTTACACTCGCAGCGGATTTATTCATCCCCTGTGGTCACCGACGGGTGACGTGCTGACTGAAATTCATCCGCCCGACCATATTCATCACGTGGGGATATGGATGCCGTGGACGAAGACAAAATTCGAAGGCAAGGAAGTTGATTTCTGGAACCTGGCCGGGGGCACGGGGACGGTCCGGTTTGTAAAATTTCTATCGACGACAAGCGGGCCTGTTTACGGCGGCTTCAAGGCAGAGATGGAGCATGTTGCTTTGAAAACGGCCGATGGTGAAAAAGTTGTGCTCAGGGAAGAAAGGGACGTTCGAGTATACAACATCGGCGGGCCGACGAAAGGGTACTGGCTATGGGACTTCGTATCAACGCAGAGGTGTGTTGCGGACAGCCCGCTTTACCAGGAGAAGTATCGCTACGGCGGATTCGGATTTAGGGGCGCCGCCGAATGGGTGGACGAGAACTCGATGTATCTTACCAGCGAGGGCAAGACGCGAAAGGACGGTCATGCCACGCGGGCGCGATGGTGTGAGGCGGCAGGAGCGATAAAAGGGAAATGGGCGGGGATTACATTTATGAGCCATCCGGAGAATTTCCAGCATCCCGAGCCGATGCGGATCTGGCCACCGGAGATGAAAAACGTATTCTTCAATTGGGCGCCGTCGCAGGCGACAGACTGGGTGATGGAGCCGGGCAAAGATTATGTTTTCCGCTATAGGCAGTATGTTCACGAAGGTAAAGTCAAGGTTGCCGATGCCGAGCGTATGTGGCGTGATTTTGCCGAGCCGCCAAAAGTTAAACTGCAAAGCCTATCGAAAGCTGAAGAGATAGTTCTTTTCGACGGCACGGATTTTTCGCACTGGACCGAGCAGAACGGCAAGCCGGTTCGCTGGGAGATTACCGGTGACGCGATGAAGATTGTTCCGAAGACGGGCAGCATTATAACAAAACGGGACTACAAGGACTTCAAAATGCACATTGAATTCAAGCTGCCGCAATTGCCGCCTAATGTCAAGGGGCAAGGACGCGGCAACAGCGGGGTTTATATACAGCGCCGCTACGAGATCCAGATTCTGGATTCTTACGGTGAGTCTCCGAGTAACAATGGAGGCGGCTCGATCTATAAGTTCAAGGCCCCGGACAAGAATGCCTGCAAGAAGCCGGGTGAGTGGCAGAGCTACGATATTACGTTTCGGGCCGCACGGTTTG
>JAOUFU010000621.1 GCA_029858035.1 Phycisphaerae bacterium | reverse complement strand
CGCGGCACAGCCTCCGAACGCGGTCCGCGTATCGAGATATTTGAGAACCGCCAAGCTTCGGCCTTTACAGGGAGCGTCTGGGTACCAGGTAAAGGATTGGCTCTTGTGAACCTGCGCGAGGACCTTGTTGACACCGAAAGCTGGAATACCATCTCGGTCAAGGTCCAGGACAAGCGGTTCCAGGTCTGGCTAAACGGAGATGAAGTCGGGGCAATCCGGGTGGATGGGCCTGCGAAAGGAAAAATCGGGCTGCACATCGAGACACACCCGGCGTATAAAGCTGCGAAACTTTATGTCCGCGAAGTCCTCATACAGCGACTCGGCAAACCAGAGAAAGAACTACCAACTCTTTCACAGGATTAAGTTATTGGATTTATTTTCAAGTTGCTTGCATTATACTTTGCAGGTGTTTTGGGCAATTCCAGCTAATTCATGTCGGCGCAAGAAGGATGTCGATGTTGTGTCTGCACAAATTATTGGGTCAATTTGGCCAGACTAAAGGCACCTTCAACTTCGCACATCGACCCATACTTTACGATATGCCCTTCACCATGTCCGGCTATAATTCAATAACTAATGTAAAAGACCTTGATATACAGGATATTGTTGGTAAACTGTCGGCTGTAGTTGGACGAATTAAGGACTGAAAATCGAAAAATACTATGGGATTTTACTTTTTTTATTTTGTGCTGATATGATGAGGTTTCAATAATGGTTGATTATTCAATAAGTCCTGCAGGAGAAAAATTTCCTGTTCCTAAACAGGATGAATATGCTTCGGAGTTTAAACGCATTGAGTCGCTGGTAGAAACAGCACGCAGCGAAGACAAGGAAATCGTTGTAGTAATGGGCGTTGGTTTTGTCGGTGCGGTTATGGCCGCTATCATTGCCGACAGCGTCGACGTTAAAACCGGCAAGCCGAGCAAGTTTGTTATCGGCTGTCAGCGACCCAGCACACGAAGTTATTGGAAGATTCCGCTGCTTAACCGCGGCGAAGCTCCGGTAAAGGCCGAAGACCCCGAGGTCGAGCCGATGATTGCCCGTTGCGTACAGGAGAAGAAAACACTCGTTGCAACTTACAATAGCGACTGCCTAAAGCTGGCCGACTGCGTGGTCGTGGACGTTCAGTGCGATTATACGAAAAAGGACCTTGGTAATATGCGGACCGGTAAAGCGGAGATGAGGGCGCTCGAAGCAACAATAAAAACCATCGGTGAAAAGATACCACAGGAATGCCTGACTCTGATTGAGACCACTGTAGCGCCCGGCACGACGGAGTTTGTCGCCTGGCCTATTATGAAGAAGGCCTTTGCCGCACGCAGTATTGACTCGGAGCCGCTGCTGGCGCACAGTTTCGAGCGTGTTATGCCGGGAAGAAATTACGTTTCATCGATTCGGGATTTTTGGCGGGTCTGCTCAGGCTGTAACGCTCAAGCAAGGAAGCGGGTCGAAAAGTTTCTCCGCCAGGTTCTAAACACCGCCGAATTTCCATTGACCGTTATGGACCGTCCGATCGAATCGGAGACTACCAAAATCATCGAGAACTCTTTTCGTGCCACGATACTTGCGTTCCTTGATGAGTGGAGCTTGTTCTCGGAACGTAACGGCGTGGATTTGACTAAGGTCATCAAGGCAATCAAGGTTCGGCCTACGCACAGCAATATGATATTTCCGGGCCCCGGCATCGGCGGATATTGTTTGCCGAAAGACGGTGGCCTCGGGCACTGGGCATACAAACACATCCTCGGTTTCGAAGATGACATTTTCAAGATAACACCGATGGCAATCGACATCAATGACACCCGCGGCCTTCATGTAGCGACACTGACAAGGGATGCCCTTCGAAATATGGGCCGCCAGATTGCCGGTGCAACGGTTTTGCTGTGCGGAGCAAGTTATCGCCAGGATGTTGCCGACACACGCTACAGCGGTTCGGAAGTAGTCGTTCGAAGGCTGACCGAAATGAATGCTGAGATGCGGGTGCACGACCCATACCTTGAGCACTGGTACGAGCTCGAAAAACAGGATACCTACCCGGCACCCGGTCACTCGTTGGCAAGGTTCTTCCGAAATCAGGATGACCTGGTTAATATTAACGTTCAGCATGACCTTGCCGCCGCGCTTAAAGGTGCGCTGGGAATCATACTCGCCGTGCCGCACGCGCCTTACTTGCAATTGGACCCGGATAAAATAGTCGAATGGGCCGGTGCGCCGCTGGCCGTAATCGATTGCTTTGGAATATTGGACGATGAGAAAATCCGCCGGTATTTCGAGCTCGGCTGTGAGGTAAAGGCTTTAGGCCGGGGACATATTCAGCGAATAAAGGAAGAAGTTAGAAGGAGTTGAGAAATTAAGGACAAACGCATAGCAATTTTGGCGCCGGTTGCCTGGCGCACACCTCCCCGGGCCTATGGCGCATGGGAAACCGTGGCCAGCAATATCACGGAGGGCCTCGTCGCCCGTGGATGGAAAAACGTTACGCTTTTCGCCACAAAAGAATCCATAACAAAAGCAAAGCTTGTAGGTTTTGTTGAAACGGGTTACGAGGAAGATAAAACGCAAATCCCGCTGGTCTCCACCTGCCTGCATATTTCAAAGGTGATGCAGCGCTCCGGTGAGTTTGACCTCATTC
>JAOUFU010000620.1 GCA_029858035.1 Phycisphaerae bacterium | reverse complement strand
TCTCCTGCATAGATGCGCGGAGCGATGCCTCCTATCAAGGCCGAAGTTGCAGCGATCCGGCCGGTGTTCTTCAGAAACTCGCGACGAGATGTGTTTTTTCCCGTGTTTTCGCTCATAGTGATTGTCCTCCTACTATGCTGCTGTTTAATTAAAATGCTATCTTCGTTCCAGAAGTTACCATTTGCTATTGGTGAATTACCTCACTATTTCCAGGTCATAATAAGCAAAGTAACTTACTTGAACTGATGGATTTACACTATCCACCTTGGTTTCCCATATATACCATAATTGCTGTGTTTGTCAACAGTTTATGTACGACCTGATTTGAGTTTTTTGCCATGATGTAAGTATGGCGCATTGTGACAAAGGTCACAGATGATAAAAGGTGACTTGTTGGGTATATAAGACTACATAGACAAGAAGTTCGAATGGGGACCGGTAAGATTCGAACCTGCGACCAATGGATTATGGGTCCGCTGCCTTAATCTCTTAAGCCTCATCAAAATAAAGACTTACTGCAAAGCCAGGCAGGTGTTTTACAAATCAGCTTATAAACAAAATCCAAAAAGCCGCGTATATGTTGATAGCTAATGACTGGACCAGACATACTGAACGAGTAGGTGCATTAAAGAGCTGATGAGTGCCTGTTTCTGGATACATGGGGACTTGTCGAGACGGAAATTGTGATAAAACACAGAAGTCTGAGGGCGATAGTCATTGACTAAACTACTCAATATATGTTAAAATAGATAAAATGCATGTGACCGATAATTAGGATTTTAAGCCCTGAGGCTTCAAAGATAAAATCGCGATTAGTGGCCTAAAAAATCAACGAGGAAAGAAATATAGATGCTTAGATCAGTAAAAACCTTGCTGCTGTCACTCGTATTGGTAGCAGCTTTGGCCCGTACGACGGGTGTTCAAGCTCAAATCGTAGGTGATTTGAATGCAGACCATGTAGTTGATTCAAAAGACGTTCAGGCTTTTGCCTGGCAGTGGTTGGCCCCGTACTGCCTCACCCTTGATTGCATTGCCGACCTGAATGGTGCTAATGGCGTAAATATGGCCGATTTTGCCCTGCTGGCTAAAAATTGGCAGAAAGTAAATCCCCACATAGTCATTAACGAATTTATGGCCAGCAACGCCAGCCGACCGCCATTTGATCCGAACGAGCTGCTGGATGGAAACGGCGATTCATCCGACTGGATTGAGATTTATAATCCCACGGACACAACTATAAATCTAAATGGCTGGTATTTGACCGACAATAAAAACGACCTCAAAAAATGGCGGTTCCCTGATGGTCTCCAGGTTAAGCCCGGTGAGTTCCTGATTATTTTTGCTTCGGAGAAGACGTTCGAGGAAAACCCGCTGAATTACCCATATCTTGACCCTAATGGTTACTATCACACCAACTTCGAGCTCGACAAGGGCGGAGATTATCTGGCGCTGGTGGCGGAGGATGGTAATACCATCGCCCACCAATACGTTCCGGAATACCCTCAACAATTGACCAACGTCTCATACGGTATGGCCCAGCACGCCACGACTCTCGTGCCAACAGGCGCGACCGCTTCTTATCACGTGCCCACCGTTAGCGATGCGGGTGTGGGTACTGATTGGACTGAGGTTGGTTTTGATGATTCAACATGGGATACGGGACCGACCGGTCTCGGCTTCGGAAGTGGGGTTGCCACTGATGTGCAGCAGCAGATGCAGAATGTTAATGCCTCGCTCTGGATACGCATTGAATTTGACCTCGGAGAGATTGATCCTGCCTTTTTCGAAACGCTGATGTTGCGAATGAAGTACGAGGATGGATTCGTTGCCTATCTCAACGGCCAGTACCTTACAGAAAGAAACGCGCCCGGCTCATTGCCCTGGAATTCAACCTCTCTGTCCGACCGTCCGATTGAGGATTCTTCGGTCTTTGAGGAGATAAACCTTCTGGCTTACTTAAACTTACTAAGGTCCGGCGTGAACGTTTTGGCTGTCCACGGGCTCAATGACAACAAGAATGATAGTGAATTTCTGATTCTGCCAGAGTTGGTCGTCGCGAGGATCCTGGTGACCCCGCAATACTTCACGACATCTACACCGGGCAAATTAAACATTTCCGGTGCGATGGGAGTTGTCTCAGATGTCTGGCTCAGCACCGGGCGGACCTTTTATACCGGCCCGCCGGATTGGCATATCGACTTGACGTTGTCTAACGGGACCAAAGGTGCCGAGATTCGTTATACTCTTGATGGCACTCGTCCAACAGCAAACCATGGATTTATTTATAATCCCGCAATTGATCCACCGCTCAAAATCGATAAGACGACCATCATTCGGGCGATTGCGGTCAAGCCGGGCTGGCTCGATTCAAAGGTCGAAACCCACACATACATATTTCTCGATAATGTTATCCAGCAGCCTCCCTATCCTTCGGGATTCCCCACAAACGGCTGGGGGCACGCCGGGCCGGACTACGAGATGGACCCGGTAGTAGTGAGCACTCACGGAACTTCAATCAAGGATGACCTCAAGGCCGTACCGACTCTCTCGCTCGTGATGGATGTCAACGACTGGTTTGGGAGGAGTGGTCAGGGTATTTACCCACAGGGAGAGCTCAGCGAACGGGCGGTCTCAGCC
>JAOUFU010000619.1 GCA_029858035.1 Phycisphaerae bacterium | reverse complement strand
TGGTCTCCCCTGTTTTCATAGTGCCCGTTCCGGGTAGGGAGCGTAATTTTGGGGTGGCTGATGGGGCTCGAACCCACGACAACAGGAATCACAAGACGCGGAAAGTAATTGATATTTATTTTTAATCAAAGCCTTGCCTCACCCGCAATGGTTCCGTCCACAGCCAAGAAAAGCATTAAAATGCTGCGGCATCTTAATAAGTGGTTACATATTAGCTACGTTGAAATACCACATAATATTTCACAGGGTTCTAATCCTTAAATTTTATTTTTTCAGCTAGCAAGATACATTTCCGCCACTCAGCCTGACGAATTTCATAGCCTTTTTGAAGTTCTTGAATTACGTGATCCAACATATTTCTTCTTGCCTTAAGTCGAGCTTCACGTATCGGGATTAGTTTCGCCCTAGCATTGGCTGCAGCTTCCGCTTCACTTGAACCCCAAACATCATTGACATTAATATCTTCACCATTATCGGAGAAGTATGCTTTACAATCAAAATATGGGTCACAAGGGTATTCGCGACCGCACCCTCCGCTGTGATATCTCATATTGGAAATTCCAATATCTGTAATATTATTAATCAGTGAAGTATAGTAAATACGTGCATCCTCTATTTGATCTTTGAGTCTAACTAAAGAAATATCAATATATTCTTTAAGACTTATTAACTCACCCTTTAGTCGATAATGCTTTGTACTTACACAAAGTGCCAACACTCTGATGCTTACTGCATCTCCAAATGCTTCAAATTGTCTCCAACCAAATGCGCTGAGCTCTAATACAGCAGCCATTGATGAACTAATCGCGTCCGTAAGGCGAGTTTCTATACGTGGTGAGTTTTCAAACTCGACTAATAGATCACGGCATGCATTTATCTGAGCTTGTATACGTCTAATAGAGTTTTCATCTATCTTCGCATTTATCAACGATACCATTCGGTTGACTGCTCTCTCGATAAGTAATTTTATTTCATCGCTTTGCTTTTCAAAAAGCAATTTCAGATTTTTACCTCCAAGATAAGCCCCACCCAATGAAGCTATGGTACCCAAAACAGCTTCTGCACTAAATGGTTGAAAAGTTATTGATTCCCCTTCGCTACCATCCGCCTGCAACAAACGTACTGTATAGGATTCACGAATTCCTGCCAGGCATAATCGAGGTGCACTTACACTTGAAATCGCTAATAGCATGCCTGAGCTTATGAATTTGCGACGAAGCATAATTACCTCCATATTGTTAGTGAAATACTATTGTGACTCATACTGGCCACGCCTTAATTGCCAACTTTGCTAAGTAAGTCTGTCTAAGGTTGATTCCACCTACACTCCAATTTTCTTCGCTGGCTAGCGAGGAAGTCAGATGATATTCTGACGCAGAATAGAAGGGTCTTTTTGCTTCAAATCCAGCGTTGCCAATATCTGAATTCAAAGTCTTCTTGAGGAGTGCCATATTTCCTAGGCGCTTATAATTAGCCTTGGCATCATCATCGCTAACATGCTCCCACGCTGTAGACGGATTTTGTGGAAGTATATGTTCCAGCGTTACGATGTCGCTTGAAGTATTGGGAACGAATTCCGGCTCAAGATCTCCGCGCTCTACCATCTCTAGAGCGCGCAGGTAATACCTGGCAAGATAACTTTTTGATACCGTAGCAGTCTCAAATGCAGCTTTGAACTCAGCATCACTTGGAGCACTGGCTTTCAAAAAATCAGATAATTGTGACGACGAAACAATTTCTTTGTTATTAATCTTTTGAGCACCATCACAATACTTCTGCTCTAGTGCTCCACCACCTAAACCACCTACTATCAAAAATCTAACTGACACATTAACAAGCACCCTTAGAGCCTTCGTAGCTTCGGCTTGTTCAAAATTCTCTAGCAATGCGAGAACAAGTGGCCTTACTTGTACCATTTTAAAAAAATTTAATGTCTGCATAGACATCTTTGCAGATTGGGGATATGAAGACCAATAATTATCGTCGCATGTAAGCATTGCTGAATAAATCTTACTTGCTTCAAAAAGGCCAGAGGAAAGATTTACCGCTTCCGATTTTGTTGTTATATGTAGCTTAATTTTTTCAAAAAGTTCTTTTTCACGAACCAATCCCTTCTTTGAAGACCAATAATTTCTTATAAAACTAATCACTGTTTGTTCATCTTCAGCTGCCTCGATGGTTGAAATCACTTGCACCCATTTATATTGCACCTCACTAACGCGATCTTCAGACTTATAAAAAAGATAATTTTTTAATAAATCGGACACAGCTAAGGCCAACCCCCTGTCATTAAGGGTTTCAAATATTGTAAATGCGTTAGATTCGTCAGGGACTCTTACTGCAATAACTTTAGCCTTTTCTTTAAGATAGTTTATCCATTGCACAAGCGATTTTGTAGGGTCTCCCGTTACCCCTGACAAATAAGTTACATACTTTTCAGCTTCTATAGCTGCGATATTAATTCGCTCGTGAGATTTTTTACTGGGTGCTGTTTTCCTTTCTGGTGAATTTGGATTACTTATAATTCTCTTCAGAAAATAATCTTGATCCGAGTCATTCAAGTTAAGTTTTGGAAGAAGCTCAAGAGTATCCAAATCTTTTGTGGCTAGATATTCATTGAATATCATTTGCGCCCTTT
>JAOUFU010000618.1 GCA_029858035.1 Phycisphaerae bacterium | reverse complement strand
CTGTTTTCCGGAGGACAAAAACAATCCACGTGCCGTCCGGTGAGATTTGTGGATCCGAGATACGGTCCATCGCCAACATATCGTGAACTGAAAACGGATGATTTTGTCCGGCCGGTTCAGCAGCAAAAACAGCGACGGTTATGTGAAGAATGAATAACAACAAACAAATCAAACGCATAATTTCCTCCTTTTTCAGTCAAAGACAGATGGTTTGTTTACCAGCATTATGGGACAAAGAGTTTTTCGGTTTGGCCCCCACCCTGCGGGCAGCTTTTTATTTAGTCCGGGCTTCCTCCTTCACGAGTGTAATCGGGATATCGAGCCAGAAGGTCGATCCTTTGTCAATCTCGCTTTCCAGGCCTATACTTCCGGCCAACATAGCAGCTAACTCTCTACTGATGGTAAGGCCGAGTCCGCTGCCGGTCGTTTCACGGGTAATCGAGCCATCAGACTGCCGGAATTTTTCAAATATCTTTTCCCTGTCGGCCTCAGCGATACCACAGCCGGTATCAGCTACCGCGATGCGAACGGTATTTTCATCCGGCAGTAGGCTGGCCCGAATTTCAATTTTCCCCCGCTGGGGTGTGAACTTTACGGCGTTACTTAAAAAATTATTCAGAATCTGCTGGACTTTGCCGGCATCCGTCATAAGGAGCGGGATATTGATATCGGTCAGGAGCTTTACTTTGATTTTCTTTTTCTTGGTCAGCAACGAAAAGGAGGCTATCAGGGCTTTACACAACTGGGCGACAGAGGTTTTTTCTATGTGCAGCTCCATTTTCCCGGCCTCCGTCTTTGCCAGGTCGAGCAGATCATTGATCATATTCAAGAGCCTGTTTCCACCCGTAATGATATTCTCGGCGTACCTCTGAGCTTTTTCCTTTTTCAGAATGCCCGGCTTGTCCCGAAGCACTTGCGCAAAGCCGAGTATCGCATTCAAGGGGGTCCTGAACTCGTGTGAGATATTTGCCAAAAATTCGCCCTTTATTTTGTTTGCCTTGAACAGCTCGATATTCCGCTCGGAAAGCTCTGCTATTTTTGCATCGAGCTGTTTGTTCGCCTGTCGGAGTTTCTCCTGTGCAGCCTGCAAGCCATCGAGCATATCATTAAAGGCATTTGAGAGCTTTTCATATTCGTCTCCGGTCTTTATCGCGCTTCTTATATCGAGATTCCCCTCGGCGACATTACTTGCAAGTGCTCGGAGTTGTCGAATCGGGCGCAGTATTACGCGCTGTGTTATCATATAAAATGCAACGACAGCCCCGGCACCGGCGAAGAGTCCGGCCATGATTATCGAGACCCGATTTAAGAAAATCGCATCGCCGATTTCGGTGGCTGGGCGCTGAATAATCACGGCACCTATCTGCTCATTTGGTGAAAATGCGGTTCCAGACCCCTGGGTCTTATGGCACATTATACATTTATCGTTTGCCCTGAAAATCCTCACGTAGTTACTGTAACTCAGTCCTCTTTTTCTGACAAAAAAAAGATCATCCTCGTCTACAGTCTGCTCAGATCTTAGAGCATCAATCATCTTTTTCTGCTGTTCGGTCAACTGCGGCATCCTGGTTTCAGGGTCTTTTGTGAAACGAATAAACTGCATCTCCGGGTCATTTACATCAAGCACTATATCGGTATCAGCCAGTGGCGGAAGGGTCATTTCGCCGGGCTCTTTTAACCGGAAGTGCCGATGCAGGAGGGTCTCAGCTTTTGCCCGGCCGGCATCCAGATAGGCTTGTTTTGTCAACTGCCCCATCCAGATATATGGCCACAGAAGCGCTAAAGCCAGGACCAAGATGACCGCCAACCCAAATGCTATCCTGCACTTTTCGGCCAACGAGAGAGGCCACAACCTAAGAAGCTTTAAGAGCTTCGCCACAATGTGCTCTAATTTAATCCTCATAAAGTTTATTGTCCGTGAGCAAAAAACAGTCTCGCCTGCAAAGAAGTCAAAAGCCCGGCTGGTATTTCCGGCAGCGAGGTAACACTTTTATCCTCAAAATCAGCACAAAATTCAAGCCAATTTTTCACCCATACCCGCCATCTTTGATTTTGCTTTATGCCTTTATCGACCTGACAATAGCATCATCCATACTGTCTCTGGTCACCAATTTTGAGGCTACGAGGATTATTGCCAACATGACGCCACCAACAAAACCGCCGATGTGCGCAAAATAAGCAGCTCCGGCTGTGTATCCACTGATAGCTCCCACGACATCCAATGCGACACGCAAAAGAATTATCCAAAAGCCCGCTATGCTGAACCATCGCACATAGGCCAAAAACCAAAAAAAACATTTTATGGAATTATACGGAAACAGCACAAAATAGGCCCCGAAAATACCGTATACCGCACCACTGGCGCCGACGGCCATACGGACATCAAAAGTAAGATGAACAACCGCAGCCAACAGTCCGACAGCTATGTATACAGGCAGATAGAGCACATTGCCCATTTTCGAACATACGGCATTACCGAAAACCCAAAGGAAAACCAAGTTTCCTATAACGTGAAGGTAGCCCACGTGCAGCCACATATACCCAAGAAGCCCCCTGGCAGACCAACCAGCCAAAACAAAAGGATCAGCTCGTTCTTCGGGATAAATCTTCTGCAGGACAAACACCGCCACTATAGCAATCA
>JAOUFU010000101.1 GCA_029858035.1 Phycisphaerae bacterium | reverse complement strand
CCTTTTATGGACCATATAATTAGGGCATCGGGCAGGTCAACTGGGCCGTAGTGGGCAATCTGCACCCTACCAATAAACGTTTCATCCGTTGTCCACGTGTACTTCTTCATCCGTAATAACGGCACCGTTTCACAACAAAACTTGCGCCATGCCAAGGGTGTGATCAGGCCCTTGGATTCCATGAATACGTTCAGTATGCCGACCAGCGCCGTGCCCTGGCCGGGAAAGTCCTGCAGATCGAGCAACTGGAATCCGCCCAAGTCGGGTGTTCTCAAGGCGGCCTCTACATCTTCGCGATAACAAATCGCCGACAGTGCGCCCGAGGCGCGCATGAAGTCATGGGCCTGATCGAGCATGCCCGCTTCTTTGAGCCGCTCGCGAAAGGCCTCCAGGTTCCTCGCCCTGAGCACACCTGTGTATTTGGGAATCTCCCGGTAGTCGGGGTAGACCTGGAACTGCCCGGTCTCGTGGCCTATAAGCGGAACCGGAATGCCACTGATCGACTCGCTGAAATCGACCATCGTCGAGGGAGAACGATGCTCGATGTGCGGATTTGGATAGTCGAGCGTCGAAAATGACCCGCGAAGCGGCAGCGTCTTGCTTGTCTTGCCGGTAACCCAGAAATCGTCGCCCTCAGCCAAGTGTGGATTCCAGTGTACGTTGTTGGTTCCCTGGGCATATAGGTGACGCGGATCGATCTCTTTGAAGTGGGCGACCATTTCGAACATGCCCTGATTGCGGCCCAGTTCGTTGCCGAGAGTGAACATGACGAACGACGGGTGATTGCCGAAGGCCTTGAAGATCAGTTCGCCCTCGCGTTTGGCGTATTCGTAAAGCGACTTCTTTCTCAAGGTACTTTCCACGTCGAGCCGGTCGATGTTGTGGATTACCGCCTCCTTGTCTTCGGGAGCCCGAAAACCGCTGCGTTTGTTCGGGATCTCAGCCTGTAAATACACGCCCAATTCGTCCGCCGCCTCGAATGCCGCCTCCGGCGGACACCATGAATGGAAGCGGTAGTGGTTGATGCCGTAAGACCTAGCGATGGACAAAATTTGCACCCAACCGGCCTTGTCCATAGGTGGATAACCGGTCAGGGGGAAGAGACAGCAATCGTTTTTGCCCCGTAGGAAGACCGGGCGACCGTTGATGGTGAGACGATTCCGCTTCCTTGTGAAATCGCGCATGCCGAAGCTGACGGACCGCCGGTCGCGGGTCAGCTTTCCGCCGGCCGTTGTTTCGAGGCTGAGATTCAGGCGGAGCATAGCCGGTTGGAATTCATCCCAGAGCGGTACATCGTCACCCGGTTTATAGGTGAACTCAACGACGTTCTCCCGCTCGCTGGCCTTGACCTTGACTGATAGCATCTTGAAAGTTGACGGTTTGGCGACATTGTAGCTTTTGCACCCGACCGCGATTCGGCCCGAGGCTGCCTTGCCCGTGATGTTGCCGATCACCACGCGAATCACCGCCTGTTTCTTTTCGGCATTCGGATAGACTTGTATGTCTTCCAACCAGACCTGAGCAGTGGCACGGAGTTCCATCTTACCAATGATGCCGTTCCAGTTGGTCTGGGTCCGTTCATCGACCGCATGGGATGGGCCGACCGGTGGCGACCTGGCGTTATCGACCAGTACTGTGATTGTATGTTCGCCCGGCGTCATCGCACTCGTCACATCAAAGACCTGGGGAGCACTGAGCGTGTCTTCCCAGCCGCAAAAAGTCTCGTCGACCCACACACGAGTGTGTTTGGATCGCTCCAGGAACAGCGTGATTCGCTTGCCATCCCATGCGTCGGGAATTGTCACACGGCGCTGGTACCAAGCCGGCCCCTTCCAATACCACACCCGCGAGAGCCGATCAATGCATTGTTCGTCCTTTTTGATGCCCTTGTGGTTCTCATCGGTCGTACCGGGCAGTTGAACGGTGTCGTCAAACTCCAGTGCAAACCACTTCTCCGCTACGCCTACGTCCTCGGCGTCAAGACGGAATTTCCATGTCCCGTTCAACGGAAGTGTTGTCAAAACATACTCTGCGTGAACGGAACAGGTCGCCAGAATAGCGAAACACGATACGATCCCAATACTTCTTTTCATTCTTCTATGCCTTAATTGCGCATGCACATTCAGCTTTTCAGCCAGGCGAGAATCCTCATTGCGGAAGATCGGGAGCTGCATTTGGATCCCACAGCTTTCCGATTTCCGCCAATATCTTTATGCTTGATTCAATAATATTGCCATCCCTGTCAGGACCGACATTGAGCAGGAAGTTCGAATTCCTGCTATGTGCCGTGGCCATCAGACCGATCATTTGCTTAGCCGGTTTGGAGCGAAATCCTTCGTTCCAGAACCATTTCTGTTCCAGGCAACAGCACGTCTCGCCCGGCGCCGTATTGGTCTGCGGGAATGGTCTCATCTCTTTGACGGCAATATCCACATAAGGCGTTCCTTTCTTGGCCCAACTCCACCAATTAGCGCTGGCCAGAACACCCGAACGCATACCTCTAAAGAAGGCCAGGGCCTCATCGGCCGCCATGATCTCGGGATCGAGACCGTCGTTCCATATGTAAAACACATCCGGATACTTCGTCAGCAGTTCTGCGATCTGCGCCTTCTGAAATTCGATTTGCTGTTCGAGTGTATGCGTCGCAGGATCACATTCGGGCGGCAACACCTTGAACTTCCCCTTGTTCTTCCCTGTGTCAAAACCCGGGTGACGCCAGCAATAGTAAAGCCCCACCTTCAATCCCCTGCTTTTGAATGACTTGATGAACTGCGCCACGAGGTCCTTCTGGTATGGACAATCAGGGTGCATAACATCATATGTCGTATACTTGCTGTCCCAAAGGCAAAAGCCCGCGACATGTTTTGCCGTGAGTACGCCATATTTCATGCCGCCAGATACCGCAGCATCTGCCCACGCATCAGTGTTAACAGTATCAACGCCTGGATTGAAAGTGGAAGGATCAGGGTATCCCGAGACCCATTGAACACCCTTATATGTTGCCATATTATAATGGATGAACATTCCGAATTTCAGTTTCAGGAATTCGTTCTGTAACATCTTGACCGTTTTCTCCGTGGCGGGCGACTTCTCTTTAGTATCGGTATTGACCTTCTCTGCCGCCGATACGCTGGAGACAAAAATTACCATCGCTGCCATCAGACAGAATGCACCAAGTAATTTCATCTTATTCATAACTTTTTTCCTTTTGCTGCCTCCACACGTTACGATCCACCTCTTGGGAAGTCCGGCGATGGAATGCCGCTTTGACTCGTTCTGAACTGAGATCGGGCCCGGTTACTTGTCCTTCCAGGTCAATAGGTCCACCATGGCCCAGCCCATGGCTTCGCCGATGTCCATATAGGTTTCAGCGTTGCCGCCGTAGTGGCTGTTGGAGGCGCCCCCATGGCAGAAGGGGTTGGAATAGACAGAGGCCACAGTGCCCTTAAACTCTGGATACTTGCCGCTATTGCCGTCCACCGCGAGCTGAGCCTCGAGAATCTTTCCCTCATTGCCCCCGGCGCCTTTCTTGGTCTGGCCAAGGGTGGCGACGACGAACTTCGCGTTGGGGGCATTGAACTCCTTGCGCAACCGCTTGATGAATTGAACGAGATTCTGCTCGTAGCGGCTGGCATGTGCGGCGTTGTAGCGATCCTTGTCGCCCTGCCAGAAGAAAAATCCCGCGACCTCGTACTTCTTTGCCCCGGGGTAGTACTTTTCGATCTCCGCAAGCACCTTCTTCGCATTGGCGACGTCACCGTCGTACTGCATGCCGGCGTACCAGCCGATCTTCTTGGGCTCCGTGCCTTTTTCCCATTTGGCTGGCGAATCCTTATAGCCCGCGTAGACGAAGGTCTTCGTTTCTCCAGTCTTCTTGTCCTTCTCTTCGACCTCGTAGCGCTCGCTGCCCGGCGGGAGCAGGTCCCAACCGAGGCTGCGGTTGCCGATGCAGCTTTTGAGGATCATTACGGGCGCATCCGTGACATGACCCACATAGTGCCCGATTCCGTACTCCGGGCCGATTCTCCCGCCCTTGATGGTCATCCATTCGTTGTTGAACTGCCGCATCTCTCCTGTGCCGCTTCCCATGACACGAACGTATCGCACGTCCTTGCGTTCTGTCCAATTTCCGGAGTCATCCACAAGGTATGGGTATTTCTTTTTGGCTTTCACCGCATGCTCAAGGGTTCCTTCCTTGTCTCCGGCAACCCTACCAGCACCCACCATGTTGGACTGGCCCAGCAAAATGTACACCTGTACGGGCTTGCTCATGTCCGCCGGTTTACCGTCCGGATCGGGCAATTGCTGCTTCGGGTCCGTGTTAATCTTCCCGGCAGCCGATACACTGGAGGCGACCATTATCATCGCCGCCGTAAGACACAATACAAAAAATATCATCTTCCTGTTCATAGCTTTGCTTCCTTTCGTTAATGTGGTATTTACTCCAAATTGTGTTCAGACACTTTATCTAACAGCAAGTGGGCGGCTATAGTCTATCACAGGCTTTCCGAACGATCCAGCGGTGCTAAAGACGAGGATTGGCACCGCCATCGCGGCGAGGGTAAAAAATGTTTTGATCCGGTTTTGTGTAGCCATGTTATTCTCCACTCAATTGAGCACTATTACATTGAATAAAAGAAGTAAACGACATTTCTGTATGCCTTGATAACTTTTCCGGGAGACCTCTGTATAATCCAAAACCAATAATACCATAACCACACAGCAATGTCAACAACCGTGAGGATTATGGATA
Source organism: Phycisphaerae bacterium (assembly GCA_029858035.1). Lineage (GTDB taxonomy): Bacteria > Planctomycetota > Phycisphaerae > Sedimentisphaerales > Anaerobacaceae > CS2-K091. The sequence continues at coordinate 6,280 of JAOUFU010000101.1, read as the reverse complement.
CATCATTGAGGCATATTAACAATCTTTTAAGAAGTATAAAAATATGTGTCCGCCTTATTAGCACCGGTCAAAGGAAGGAGAAGTCAGGAGATGAAATCAAAACGACCACTTATGAATAGCACAAAGTCAAATAAATAACTTCTAAATATGCCAAATCCGAAATAGAGATATTATAGCCCGTCTATAGATCGTTTCAATCGAAACATTGAAAAACTCTTCACTCTCCTTGTTGAGAAGGCCTGGTATCCCACAGGCCCGACAGTACTGATTGGCCAATGCATAGATCATCCCGCCAGCCCAGCCGCCTTGTTTGCCAGGCATTAGAATTTTAAGAGCCAGAAGCCTCTTCAGTATACGATTAACCTCAATTTGCAAATGAGGACTTGGATACTTTTTAAAGAAAGACGTTAATAATTGCTGACAGGTCAGATCAATGATTTCATTCATGGCTTGTCACTCCTCAAAACCAGAGGAAAATCATATTATTGATTGTAACATATTTTTAAGCGACGTCAATAATTTCATAGAGCTGTCGCTACAATGTTGAAAAACCGCAACCAAAAAAGCTGCGGTGAAAAAGGTGATCAGCGACAATCATTCTTACCCTTCCGGCGACAGTTAAAAGTTCCGGATATTAGTCGTAGACAATAAGCTATCTGGACACTGTACACACACCCTAAAGGGCCAGGAATCTGCGGCTGTAAAATCTCTGCCGGATTTTTCTTTAGCAGGCAAGGAGAAACAAAAGGCGATTGCTGCCGGTACGGACAGGGGCAAATACTTGGTGCAAAACTTGGCGTTTTTTGATGGAAAATCTCGAACTTCTACGGATTCTGATGGACAGGAGCCGGGGAAACAGGTATACTCAGAAAAGTTGAAAAAGCTGCTTTTTAAGGCAAAAGACGCGATTTTTGCAGTGAAGAAGCAGGCTGAAAAAAAATAATGGGGAATAGTGTAACGGTAGCACGACTGACTCTGGATCAGTTAGTCCAGGTCCGAATCCTGGTTCCCCAGGTGTTTTACTATAAGAATTCAGCAAAAATAGGGGTGTATTTGGCGTCTAACCGATCCGGTTTCTATAGATGCCAGGGTGCCCGCATTGGCCGACTGAGCATCCGGTTCGCCGTCGAATCGTTGAGAATCTGTTCGCGTTCCGGGTCCCAGCGAATCTTTTGGCCGAGGATCATCGAAATGTTGGCTAAATGGCAGGGGATTGCCGACCGATGCCCCACCTCGACTCTACTGATAGTTTGTGCTCGTGTCTTCACGCAGTCGAGAAAATCCCTCCGGTGTCCCTGGCGGTGGTCACCCCTCGGCTTGGCTAAATGAATTTCTCCGGGCCCGATTTTTTCCTTCAGCAGCTTCTTCGGATTAGTATCCAGACCGCTTCGCATGATATGTACCCATCCTCTAGCGCCGATAAACCTAACACCTTGTGGAATATGGTTGTTGCTTGCCACCTGCATCACAAGGCCGTTAGCATATTTACATCCAAAATCATAATCCACCGCCGCGTCCCACAAACCGTCTTCGGGAAAGATGCCGGTTCCTGCAACCTCGGTCGGCCCCGTCTCATCGCAGCCCATCCCCCAGTGTGCGATGTCGATATGGTGGGCGCCCCAATCGGTGACCTGCCCGCCTGCATAGTCCAGAATCCACCGAAAGTTCCAGTGGCAGCGTTTTTCAGTGTATGGCGCCCATGGAGCAGGCCCAAGCCACATCTCATAATCGAAACCCTCCGGCACAGGTTGGACAGGTTGAGGTCCGATACCATATACCGTCGGCCTGTCGGGGCCTTTGAAGCCCGGACCGATACCGACTTCCACCTTTTGTAGCTTTCCGATGCGCTTATTTCGCACGAGTTCGCACCCGAACCGAAAATGTGCCGTCGAACGCTGCCAGCTCCCCGTTTGCCAGACGCATTTATAGCGATTGACCGTATCAACCATAGCCCGGCCTTCGGCAATCGTATAAGCAAGCGGTTTTTCGCCGTAAATGTCCTTACCTGCCCGAATACCTTCTATCGCGATAATTGCATGCCAGTGGTCAGGCACAGAAATGCACAAAGTGTCGATGTCCTTGCGCCCAATCAGTTCCCGAAAGTCATTATAACCCGCGCAATCAGTGTTGTTGTAATGTTTGTTTATCTCCTGGATGGCCTCTCCTCGCCTGCTCGCATCGACGTCACAGACCCCAACAATCCGGCAGTCCTCTTCCTGCAGGAATCCCTTCACGTGCCGCATCCCCATGCTGCCCAGGCCGATGAGCCCCAACGTCAGCCGATTACTTGGTGCTGGTTGCTTGCTGCTGAATACCGACGATGGAACGATATAAGGTGCGGCAGCACCCACAGCCGCTGCCTTTATAAACTTACGTCGCGAGATGTGTTCGTTTTGGCCATTCATCTTCATTTCCACCCGTTCCCAAAGCTCCTCTGCCATTATGACCTCTCGCGGGCCTCCTTGAGCATTTTTATCCAGACGCCGACGTACTGCCCATGGTCGTGATACGTTCGCCCGCTCACAAGGTTTCCATCTACGACGCACGCCTCATTGACAAACGTACCCCCGCAGACTTCAAGGTCGAACTTGCACTTTGGCACAGTCGCCATCTTGCGCCCCTTAACGCAGTCTGCACGTGCGGGAATCTCCACTCCGTGACATACACACGCTATGGGCTTGTTCTTCTCGAAGAAGTGGCGCGTAATCCGCATTAAATCGTCATCATACCGCAGGTATTCAGGCGCCCGCCCGCCGGAGAAAAAGATACCAATATACTCCTTCGGGTCAACATCCTTAAAAGCGATGTCCGCCTGTATAGTGTAGCCCTCGAATTCTCGTGTCACTTGACCGTCCCAGTCCGGCGGGATCTCGTGCAGAACCATATGGTAACGGCGTTTCTCAGGTCCCGCCACAACAGGCTCAAAACCGTCTTCCTGCAACCGGTAATAAGGATAAAGCGTATCTACGGTCTCCGTCGCCTCACCGACAATAATCAGGACTTTATTCATCGTGTCCTTCCTTTTCTTGTGCTTCTTGAGAGGATTATAACCGCTCGTGGCCGATTTTACCAGTCGAACTCAGCGATAATAGGCGTATGGTCGCTCGGTTTTTCTACGAACCGCGGCTCTTTATCGATAGTGCACGAAATGGATTTCTTCGCAAGCGGCTCCGTAGCCATAATATGGTCTAATCGCCAGCCAAGATTCCGTCTGAAGGCATTCATTCTGTAATCCCAGAATGTATATTGGCCCGCCTCTTTGCAGTGCATCCTGAACACATCCACAAATCCCCACTCTGTTACCTTCTTTAATGCCTTATGAACCTCAGGATGAAAGCAAACGTGCCCCAGCAAGCTATCGGGATCATACACATCTATACGCTCTGGTGCTATATTGAAGTCACCCATCCACAGCACAGGGTCGCAGGCTTTAAAGTTCTTCTTAAAATATTGCCCCAGACGCTTAAACCATTTGAGCTTGTATTCGAACTTCTCAGATTCGGGGCTATAACCTTGCGGAACGTATGTATTGACAATGACAATACCGTTGATTTCAGCCTTTATAAGCCGGGCTTCGTCCTTTGGCTCATCTGCGAAGCCGAATTGAACATTGTTAATTTCATCTTTGCTGAAAATCGCCACTCCGTTATATTTTTTCTCTCCCTTGAAAACGTACTTGTATTCGCTTCCGTCAAACGCATCGCTTGGGAAGTCCACGTCCTGGACCTTCGTCTCCTGAACGCAGAACACGTCCGGCTGATGTTCTGCAAGCCACCCAAGCACTACCTCCAGCCGCATACGTAACGAATTAACATTAAAACTCGACACTTTCATTGAACTGACCTCTTATTTTAAACCTAATCTTTCTCCTTTCTCAAGAAGAAAGACTGATTCCCTTGTCCTTTTCTCTTTTATTTCGTCTCGTTTGGCCGCTTGAATCCATCCGATATAGTGTTTCCGATAAGAAGGTGCAAGTTTTTCAAAGTTCTCTTTTGCCTTTTTATTTTTATCCAAAGCCCGTGCAAATTTCAATGGTATATCAAGTGATATGTTAGGCCTTCCGGTCTGCCCCCATAGCCCCGTTTTCTTGGCCACCTCTATCTTCGCAAGCCCGGCAGACGTCATCCTGCCTTCCCTCATCATTTTCACTGCTCGTTTCTTATTAAGTTCCGACCAGTAGCTTTGATCCTTTCGGGGAGTGAATTTACGGGCATACTTTTCATCATCAATTTTCTTGATGATACTGTCTATACATCCAAAGCATAACGCCTCTTCAACCGCGGCCTCATAATCAATCGTAGGTTTCGACGTCCCTTTCTTGTAAAAGACCAGCCATATCACGCTTTCTGTCGCATAATGCCGCCCAAGCCACTCACGCCATTTAACTCTGTTGGCAACGTATAATTGTTTCATTACATAAATAGTATGCTGCTAACGTGCACCGCCTATGCAGCGTCAGTCCGCAGCCGCTGGATAAGGATAGTCATTTTCAGTTACAAGCCTAACCGTAATCTTATCATTTTGTCAATGCCTATCACCAGGTCTCATCAGTCTTTCCGGTCGCATCAATGGTGTTAATCCCCGCAACTGCCGGTTTTTTACATTGGCCCTATAATATCTAATCTTTGACTCTTTATAAGGCCTTATATGCCAAATCCGCGACAGATTAGATTTACCAAACTTACCTGCAGTTTATATTATTTTATTAAGATAATTTCCGTTTTTCTACCGATATCTTTATATATCGTTGCCAAGCTTAATCTTATCAGTGGAAAAAGGGAGCCTAAGAATATGATTAGAAGAGTCCTTTTGGTAGTTGCTTTAGTTATTGTGGTCTTTTCACTGGTTGGCTGTCAGACTGTTCAGGGTCTGGGTGAGGATATCACATGGGTTGGTGAAAAAGGTTCTGAGCTTGTGGAATAATAAAGCGACTCACCGGCCAAATAATTGATTTCGACTTCTCAACCGGTTGTTACCGGCAATGACCGTGCCTGCTCTCCTTTTTCTAACCGGATTTATTTGACTATGCCGGCTCCGCTTTTCACATACCTGTGAAATCCGGTACTGTGAAAATGACATCACGTGAGTTTTTCGACCTGCATTCTTTGGGGTCTGTCCTTAGCGCTTATGCTTTTTATAGGTGTCACTTTTTTTTTGATTGGTTGCTCTACGGAATTGGCTGGTTGGCGGGGTTCGCTTTTACTGCTTTTGACCTTGTCGAGTGAGGCGTAGCTTTCCACTACTGCCAATATGCTCAACAGAAAGCTCAATATGCTCTCGGCACCCTGATTCAGGTTGATGCCGTCCTGTGTAAGACCATCGTAACAACCTTTGTTCCTGAAGTTATAAAGTGGAATATACAGATCATTTGCCCCGAGGAACCAGTCAAAGGCTTTCCTTTGTAGTGTCAGGTATCGCCCGTCTTGTGTGGCGTCATAAGCGGCCCTTAACATCATGACCGTACTTACGGCCTCTATCGGCTGCTGATCGAATGAGGTTTTTTTGTGGCCTCGCTCAAACCAGCCGTTACACCCCACAAAACTGAAATGTTCCCCGTTAAAAATATTGTCCAGCAGAAATTCGCACGTTTTTTGAGCTGCTTCAAGGTATCTTTTGTTATCAAAAGTCATACCCGCAACAAAAAGGGCGTGCGGCAAAACCGCATTGTCATAAGTTAATATGTCCTCGAACCACTGCCAGTCAGGAACACTGTTCTCTTCATATTGCATCACCAGTTCATCCGCCGCTATATCCAGTTGACGCTTGATGTCACTCGCTCCCGGAAACTGCTTCAGATAGTCGGACATCCCGAATATAGAATAAGCCGTCCCTCGGGGATACTGTCTCTTAACGTGTTGCACAGACTTGTCAAAGCTGTCTTTGATGATGGATAAATACGATGTGGACGGTGGTCTGGCCATAACCGTTCCAAACGCCCATAGAACTCTGCCCAACGCATCGTTCGCAGGTTCGTTTTTGCGCCAGCTTCGATCAAAATTCATGAAATTTTTCACTGTGCCGTCTTTGTTTTGTGAATGAAGGATAAAAGACAGATATATATCAAAAAGCTTCAGGGCTTCCGGCTCCGGGTACTGTGAGTAATAATCGGCCATCGCGATAACGGCCCTTGCATTATCGTCGGTTGTATAGCCGAGGTCACGGTTTGGAATCGTCAGTTTGGCGTGCTGAAAAAGTCCCGTGCTGTCCGTTAACTTTTTCAGGTAATCTAAAGAGGGCTCAGGAACTTCTATGCTCGATATAGTCTCGGTCGCCGATAACG
>JAOUFU010000617.1 GCA_029858035.1 Phycisphaerae bacterium | reverse complement strand
CAGTAGTGATTTTAACATTATGTTAAACTGCGCAGGATGGGGGATTTCTACTTAGCCACAGAGAACGCAGAGGACAAAGAGAATAATAAACACGAATGAACACGAAAAGGCACGAAGAGAAATTAGACGCAGTACCTATGGCATAAAATTTCGCAGATTAACGCTGATTTGCTTTTGCCGGCTTTGGCGTCTTCGGCTGAACCTTTCCACGAAGAAAGCTTCTGCGAAACGCTCATCTTCAGTCGCCGGGTCATTTTGTAATGCCCCATTTGTGAAGCCGGTTTAGAATGTTTTCTTTTTCAGGTGGATTTGCCTGCTGTGTAGATTACTTTTATTGTTCCCGTCTCTGACGGGGCGTATTCATTCTTGTCGAGGTGGAAGACTGTGCAGCCGCAGGTGCGGCTGATATTTCCTATTTTAAGTTGGCCCCGGCCGGTATTTGTGAATCTAAACTCACAGGTATTTTTCGTGCCCCGGCCGGCATCGCCCAAATCTAAAACAGATTGTCCCTATTTATATTAGAGGATGGCGGGCGAGTTTTGGTTTGGACGAAGGAAAAAAATGAGGAGTTGGTCGAAAAACGTGCTGTCCCCATTAGATTTAGATTATCGCTACGAAACTCTTTTGGTGTAATATTTGTCAAATACAGACACAATATCATGGCTGAAGAAATCTTTACTAGAACCTTTAGGATTGCTCGGGTCGAGTAATCGTGTTTTACAATATTGCACAAATCCCCTTAATTCTTTTCTAATTCCGTGGTATTTTCTACCGATTTTGAAATCACTATACCGTTCTCTAAGTAAAGCGGTAAGTTTTCTATAATCCAAAGGATAATATTCAAGTATGGTTTCTTCTCGTATTGCTGGATCTGCAGGGTTATCAGTAATGCGGACATGTCCAACATCAACGATGCCCTTGGTAACTATTGCGGGTTTGACATCACCTACCAGTTTTAATACTGGTTTCCCTTCCTTCTTAAATTTGCCTTCCTTGATAAAAGTCATTTTTGAAATCAATTTTTCATCGATTAGCAAAGTGCCGCCCTTTCCTTCAATCTTACCGTTTGATATATCTAAAATAGCTGTATTTGTGGGACCAATACGAGATATCCTCTCCATATGTTTCATCCACTCCTTTTTTTCTTGCTCCCTCGCCTTATCAATCATAGTTCTTAATTCGGGATATTTTATTTTTTCACTTCTTGCATTGTAACGATAGTAAATCTCTGCCTCCTTAATATCATCATCTGTCTTGGTACATATAACCGGTTTGTTTAGTGACTCATAAACAAAAATAAGACCAATTATTTTGTCAAGGACCTTTCTGGTGAATTTCTCAAAGTTGATCTCTGGGGAAAATACACTGTTCAAATATTCAGTAATCTTCGATTCATCAATATCTTCAAAATTACCGCTTTGCAAACCCACCAGTTCTTTTGGGTTAGGCTTAACCCCAAAAACTATATACCCGCCCTTATTATTAGCAAAAGCAGATATTGTTTTGCCATATTTACTCTTCGATGCCCAATTAAAAGACTCTTTAAATTCTATCCACGAACTCTCCCGTGCAATAATCCGGTTAGGAAAATCCTGATGGAAATTAAAAATCTTTATGAAGTTAATCTCGTGATCCATTGGCATGGCCTTTGGACGTAAAAAAAGTAGTGACTATTACAAATTATATCATTCGAAAGTTGCGACCTTAAATTCGCGGGCTAACGATGAAAGAGTTTTGCGGTCTATAAGAGTTAATCTCTTGCCATTGGCAAAATCTCTTGCTTCCGCGGAAAAACCAGAGCTTGTTACAAAATCTCCTCTTGTAATACTTGGGTCATTAGCAATAACACCCCATAGTTGTTGTAACTGTGGACGACCTACAGTCGCTTTTTGGTGCTTGCACTGAATTGCAACTTTTTCTCGGGCATTGCCCAAAGTTTTTTCTGCAAGAATATCTATACCTTCATCATGGCTGCCGCCAGTAACAGTCATTTTATAACCCTGTTTTTCATAAGTTTCGGCAACCAAATCCTCAAACTGCGAAGGCGATGTGTTTTCGAGCTTCCATTGAACCGGTTGTCCTTCTTCTTTTTGTTGAGTTGGTCTGCGTGGTCGAACCTTTAAGTTAAATAAAGAGAATATTTCTTCTTCTGTAAGACCCATACTTTCGGCAGGGCGGTTTTCGTCAATTACTTGTCGGAATAGTCTCCGTTTTTCCGCTAATTTTTTGAGAATCCTTTCTTCTATTGTATCTTTGCAATAAAATTTACGGACAAATACTTTTTGAGTTTGTCCAATTCTATGTACCCTTTTGACCGCCTGATCTTCAACGGCGGGATTCCACCATCTGTCAAAAAGATAAACATAATTCGCAGACTGCAGATTTAGACCTACTCCACCAACTTTAAAATTTAATAGCATAGATGAGATGCTTTTATCGGTATCGAATCTCTCTCTAATGAAATCACGTTGACGCAGAGGGATTTCGCCATGTAACTGAAGGACGTTATATCCCTTACCGTCAAGTTCTTTCGCGATACGTTTTACTCCAAAATCTTCTGAAACAAATTGCGAAAAGATTAGTGCCTTTCTATAGCTCTTAGAGATTTCTTCGATATCCTCCAGAAGTTGCTCAAGTTTGGCGCTTA
>JAOUFU010000100.1 GCA_029858035.1 Phycisphaerae bacterium | reverse complement strand
GAGAAGAACCAAAAAAAACCGCGATTTCCCCCCATTTTTAAAATTTAAAAAATTTCATTTCTCAATCATGTTAATCTGCGCAACTCTCAGCACCGCAATTTCCACCGGAAAAAAAACCGCGTTTTCGTGTCCCGGCAAAAAAAACCTAACTTGTCGCGGCGTAGCCTCTGGCGAAGCCGGAAATGATCCAGCACATTTTAAACCATTTTTTACGGTTGAAGAGGGTGCCAGGGAAACGGGCCTTGGCTTAGCTATTGCACAGCGAATTGTATGTTCTCATGGCGGAAAGATAGCAGTAGAAAATCAACCCGGGGAGAGGTACATCTTTTCACGTTAGGCTGCCTCTTCAAAAGGTAATTTAGTCCTGTCGACTATTTCTGATCTGGTTCAGGATTTCCTGTCCCCCATCGGCCAAAAGCCCGCCGGCGAGCTTTTTGGCGGTGGTCCCGGCCTGTTCGAGGGGCGCTGTTATTGTTCGCCTGACGTATTTCTTGCCTTCGAGGTTGCTAATGATTGCGTCAATGGTTATTTCGTCGTTTTGGATTTGTGAATAAACGCCGAGTGGTATACTGCATCCTCCGTGCATGGTTTCGAGTACACACCGTTCGGTCTCCACGGCGATACGAGAATTTTTATCGTCGATTTGCTTTACAAGGTCAGTAAGCTCGCAATCATCGGCCCGGATTTGCACGGCCAGCGCACCCTGTGCCGGGGCGGGAATAAAATCTCTGGGGGGCAGGATGGCGGAGATTTTTTCGTTGAGGCCGAGCCTATTCAGGCCTGCGCAGGCAATGACTATTGCACCAACGCGACCCTCCATAACTTTGCGGACCCGGGTTTCGACATTTCCCCGCAAAGGCACGCATTTTATGTCGTCTCTTAGAAGGTATAACTGCGCGATTCGTCTTAAGCTGGAGGTTCCAATAGTAGTGGCAGGCGGTAAATCCTGGATAGAGGCCACCTTGTTCCTTGCGATAAGGGCATCTGCAGGGGATTCCCGTTTTGGAACGGCGGCAACGATTAAACCCGGGGTCAGGGCCGTCGGCATATCCTTAAGGCTGTGGACAGCGAGATCGGCCCTGCCGTCGAGGAGGGCTTTTTCGACCTCGGAAGTAAAAAAACCTATTGATTCGGACTTGTAAAGGAAGTCTGATTTGTCACGGTCGCCCTTTGTTGAGATTTTTACAATGGAGGTTTCGATGTCCGGACAAAGATTCTCAAGTAATTTACGGACGAGGTCAACCTGTGTTAAGGCCAGCTTACTGGCCCGGCTTGCGATCCTTATATGTTTCATTTCGACCTTTCAAACGTCGCCGTTCACAAGTGTTTTCAAGTTTTTACACGAAAATTACCTCATATTCAAGTGCCGGGATTTTATCTGCCGCTAAATGCAGATAAGTACAAGAAGTTTTCTTGCAATTGTACATTTAACTTATTAGAGTACGGTACATAGTAAGAATTTCCTATTTATGGGAAATCAATCAATGGTAAATGCCCTATCCTATCCCCCGAATACGATTTATTGAAAAAAGATGAAATATCAACTATCCGACATTGAGAGAATGGTATTAGCCGGTCTTCAGGAGGTATTTCCAAGAAGCGAGAATCCCTACGAGGGCATCCCTCAGCAGGTGGGCGAGAAATCAACCGGATTTCGAGAGGTGAACCCTGCTTATGAGCGGAACAGAGTTGAAAACTGGCCGTATAACGTATATACGATGGTCCATGGAACAGCTTTTGAAGAGGTCGAGAAGACTGTTGCCCGGATGAGTCAGTTGATTGGAGTATCGAATTATCGCATACAGGTGATCGAGAAGGAACTCAAGAAGGTGCCGCGACATATATTACAGAATCGGGGGCCAACAATACAAAGGAAGACGAATAAGAATGTTTAAACTGCCATTTCCTGAAAATATGATATTTGCCTTTGTTGTCGTGATATATATTGCAGGCGCGATAGTCGGAGTTCTTCAGTTGCTTTCGGGAGGTGAGAAATACAAGCGTTTTCTTTTGCCTCTTGTTTCTTTGGCGGTAAGTCTCGAGGCGGTGATCCTTATATACCGTGCTGTAGCGATAAAAGCAATACCACTGACCGGATTATTCGAATCCATGATTGTTCTCAGTATTGTCTTCGGATTGACATACCTTTTTTTCAGTATTGCCATTCAGCAGGTGTGGTTTGGCTCAGTAATGGTATGGGTAATACTGGGGCTTGTGTTAATGGCAGGATTAGTAGCCGTGCCTGCCTCTGAGCCCCATGCAGTCGCCGCAACTCCATGGGCGATTGCTCACGGCATAACGATGATACTCGGCGGAGCGTCAACGGTGTTTGCCACGGCCAGCTCGTTTCTTTATCTGCTCGGCAGCAACAGGCTGAAGTCAAAGAAAGTGATGCTCGTTCTCGGCAGGGTCCCCAATATCGAGAAGCTTGAGCAAATGATACTTTTCGGGATAAGGGCCAGTTTTGTGCTGATAACAACAGGATTGATAATCGGAATGGGGCTGGTATCCGTGTTGGGGACAGGCATTGTAAGGTGGCTGACGGACTTAAAGGTCATCTGTATTATTGCAGCATGGATCCTTTTGGGGATTATTCTTTTATTGAACCGTTTGCTTCTTCTGAAAGGTAAAGTGCGGGCGTACATGACGATAGCGGTGTTTGTGTTTATGTTATTTGCCATTTTGGTTGCAACAATCATAGGAACGACCCATGATTTCAACAATTATTAGCGGCTTGCAGCCATCATGATGGGATTCGGACAGCGATGAAGATATTAGTTGTCGGGCTAAATCATAAAAGCGCTCCTATAGATGTTCGTGAGAAGCTGGCTTTTGATCCAGAGCAGGTACTGCGGGCATTGAGAGAGCTGAAACACAGATTTTCCGAAGCGGAGTTTGTGCTGCTTTCGACGTGCAACCGTGTAGAATTGTATTGTGCGAGCCGAAGTGTGGGCTGGGAGGACTTAGCGAAGTTTTTGTCCGAGTTTCATGATGTTCCATGGGAAGAGATTCAGGAATATCTTTACCATTACAATGACGAAGATTCAGTCAGACACCTTCTGACGGTCGCCTCAAGCTTAGACAGCCTTGTAGTCGGCGAGGCACAGATAATCGGTCAGGTCAAGGAAGGCTACCGGCTTGCCTGTGCGGCAAAGAGCACGGGGAAGATCCTGAATCGGCTTTTTCACTGTGCGTTTACCACGAGCAAGAAGGTACACACAATAACATCGATCGCCCATGGGCGAGTCAGCGTAGCAGGGGTTGCGGTTGAGCTGGCCATGCAACTTTTTGCGCATATTTCTTCGGCGAAGGTCATTGTGATAGGTGCCGGCGAGATGGGCGAGCTGCTTGTGCAGCATCTTCAGCAGATTGGGAGTAAGAACATAACGATTGTGAACAGGTCTTATGACAGAGGTCTGAATCTGGCCAAACAGTATGGAATTAAGGCACAAAAGTGGGAGGAACTCGAGGAGCAGCTGACAGACGCTGATATTGCGATAGCATCAGCTTCTGTTCAGGATTATCTTTTTAAGAAAGAGTCTTTGAAGAAAATAATTGACAGCCGGCGGAAAGGCAGACTACTGGTTATTGATATTGCGGTGCCCCGGAATTTCGAGCCATCTGTGAATGAAATAGAAGATGTGTACCTTTACAGTATCGACGACCTTTCTGCGGTGGTGGAGCAGAACCGGAAGGCCCGTGAAGAGGACATTGTAAGGAGCATGGAGATTGTCTATGAAAACGTTGCTGATTTTATGGAGTGGTTCGGAGCATGCGACATAGGCCCTTTGATCGGTCAAATGAAGAAGAAATTTGCAGAAATAAGTGAAAATGAGATGAAGAATTTTTTTGTCGGTAACAGGCAGGAGGCATCGTGCCAGGAGGTAATGGAGGCGATGGTGAAACGGATTGTCAATAAGCTTCTGCATTGTGTCATTAAGAACGTCAATACTGTGGCCAAAGAGAACGGGGCAACGGAGGCGGCAAGGCTGGTTGACAGGATTGTACGCCAGGCGAAAGAAATAGCGGCCGAGCCAAATGATAAGAAGGATGAACAATCGTGAAAGGTACTGTAGTGACCAAGCAGGTTTTGAGGCTTTTATTCTGGGAGAGCACAATACGATGCAATTTGACCTGTGCGCACTGCCGGCGTTTAGAATCCGACGAAGCGGCCGATACAGACTTATCAACGGCACAGGCTAAAGGGCTTATCGGGCAATTGGCCGAGCTGGGCAGGCAGCAACCGATTATGCCGGTATTAGTGTTTTCGGGGGGTGAACCGCTCTGCCGTGAGGACATTTTTGAGTTAGTCGGTTACGCGAAGTCTTTGGGAATAATTCCGGCCCTTGCGACGAATGGAACATTGATAGATTCACAAGTGGCTGAAAAAATAGCTAACAGCGGAATCGCAAGAGTTTCGGTTAGTCTGGATGGGGCAACCGCAGAGGTCCATAACAAGCTGCGGCGGCTTGAAGGGTCATTTGAAAAAGCGATTGAAGGTATAAACCATATTCGTGATAAAAAAGTGCCCTTCCAGATAAATATTACCCTGACCAAACATAATGCCGAGCAATTAGAGGACGTTTACGAACTTGCCAAATCGCTGGGCGCGGTGGCGGTGCATATATTTATGCTGGTTCCCGTCGGCTGCGGTCAGTCTTTGGCCGAAACGGACATGCTTACGCCTGAGCAGTATGAGCAGAAGCTGCTTGAGATATGCAGATTAGACGGTCGCGGTGAATTGCAAATGAAGGTGACCTGCGGCCCTCATTATGAACGGGTAATCAGGCAGGAAGGTCTGCATAAATCCCGGATGGCGGCCGGTCATAGCAGTGGTAATGTCCCCGGCAGGGGCGGACATAAGGGTGCTTCCAAGGGTTGTCTCGCGGGGCTCGGGGTGCTGTTCGTAGGGCATAAAGGGGACGTTTTTCCCTGCGGTTATCTGCCCGTAAATTGTGGTAACGTGCTCAAAGATAATCTGTCAGATATATGGTACAAAAACAAAGACCTTGCGCGAATGCGTGACGTGAATGAACTTGAAGGCAAGTGCGGCGTGTGCGGGTACAGGCAAATATGCGGCGGTTGCCGGGGCAGAGCGTATGCAGCGACGTACAATTACATGGCGGAGGAACCATTTTGTGCATACATTCCACCTGAGATAGCTCGTTGATTTCTGTAAGGTATTTTTGATTTTTTAGGTTAATCGATGATAAATATCAGCAAATTGTATTGCGACCAGGTTACGCCGGGTGACTGGCTTCGCTACGGCAAGAAGGGCTCCGGTGAGCGTGAAGACGAGGTTGTACCCAAGAATGCATCGGATCGGCGGCCTATTGTGGTGTGGAATATCACCCGTGCGTGTAATCTCAAGTGCGTGCATTGCTATAATGACAGCGGCGCGTGCAAGGCCGATGATGAGGTTTCAACGGATGAGGCAAAGGTCGTACTGGATGACCTGGTGCAGTTTGGTGTACCCTCGGTATTGTTTTCGGGCGGTGAGCCCTTGATGCGGCCGGACTTATTCGAACTGATAGAATATGCACGCGGTCAGGGAATGCGTACGGTCATTTCAACAAATGGGACGTTGATAACGACAGAGAAGGCTAAGCAATTGAAGCAGTATGGAGTTTCGTATGTAGGTATCAGCCTTGATGGGATAGGCGATATCAATGACAAGTTCAGGGGAGTGTCCGGTGCGTTCGACAGAGCTGTTAATGGCATAAAGAACTGTCAGGATGCAGACGTTCGAATCGGGCTCAGGTTAACTCTTACCAAGAAGAATGTTCAGGACCTGGAGGGATTGTTTGGCTTTTTCGAGTCAGAGAATATTGAGCGGGCATGCTTTTACCATTTTGTCCCCAGCGGCAGAGGAGGAGCTATAGCAGATGAGGACCTTACACATGCTCAAAGCAGAGAAGCTGTTGAGACAATACTTGCCAAGACGAAGCTGTATAAACAGGCCGGCAAGGATACGGATATTCTGACGGTCGACAACCATGTCGATGGTGTCTACTTATACCTGAAATTGCTTGAGGAAGATGCCGGGCGTGCAGAAGAAGTCTGGAAATTATTAAAATGGAACGGTGGCGGGATGTACAGCAGCGGAGTAGGAATCGGTTGTATTGATTTTCATGGTAAGGTACATCCAGACCAGTTCTGGTGGCATTATGATTTGGGCGATGTTCGGCAAAGGCCTTTCAGCCAGATTTGGATGGATACGAGCGACCCGCTTATGAAAGGTTTGAAACAGCGTCGTCAATACATTAAGGGGAGATGCCGATTATGTAATTTTTTTGACGGCTGCGGAGGAAGTCTCAGGGTGCGTGCAGATTTGCATTTTGGCGATTCCTGGGCCCCTGATCCCGGTTGTTATTTAACAGATGCCGAAATCGGCCTTGATGATGATAAAAAGGCGGAATTAGAACACAGGGATGAGATTTTCCAGATGCCTGATTAACCGCCTTATATATAACCTTCGTGGGGTATTTTGTTTTAAAATTTAGGTTTTTTTCCATTTCCGGGATTTTAAACTGACGTTGATTACTGAATTTTAGAGGCATAAAGACATAACAGGAAAATATTTATCTTTATTTTCTCGTTTTTGGGAACATATCCTTGAATTGTTGTGTATAAGACTGTATAATATGAGGTGTCTAAGAAAGGATTCACAGTATTAAAACGAGCTCCAGAAACCGTGGAATGTTGATATTGTGCAAATAAACGGGAAAACAGATTATGTTTTTGAAGACTGATACGACAACCGATTATGTGGACATACCAAGTCAGTGTACTCGGGAGGCACTTGTCGAGCAGATTCTCTGGATGATACGACTGAGGTGGATAGCTGTTGGCGGTATGGTCGCAGTAACCCTTTTATGCAGCTCTGTTTTTCCCGTTCTGACCGCCCCCCTGCCAATCTATATTTGCGCTGTTTTGCTTTTGGGGTGCAACGTTGTTTATGTTATGGCAGCAACCAAACGAGCAACAGATGCAAGTCCAAGAGATTTAGCTTTTGGAATGATACAGGTCGAAGTGGACTTGCTTATACTTACTGCAGTTCTGCATTTTTCGGGGGGAGTAGTTAATCCATTCTTTCTCTTTTATATATTCCACGTCATCATAGCTGCGATTATATTGCCGAGGACTTTGTCCTTCAGTGTCGGGTTGACGGCAATATTTTTGTTTGGTCTTCTGGAAGTAAGTGAACTTCGCGGGGGGACAATTCTGGGATATTATCCACTTCGATTTTCCACGGTCGGGGGTCTTTGGCAAAATCCCGTGTATGCACTTGGAGTTTTTACGGCTTTTTCGTGTACGGTGATGCTGGCTCAGTATCTAACAAGAATGATAATCATTCGGATGACCGCAAAGGAACTCGAGGCATCCCAGAATAGAGACGTTTTTCAGGCAATTATCAATGCGATGACCGAAGGACTGATCTTCGTGACCAATGACGGCAATACAGCGATTTGCAATCCTGCGGCGGAGTTGTGGAAGAAACAGGATATAGCCGACGAAGGTAGACATTCCTTTGAAGAGTTTCCCGGACCTTTAGCACAGCTATTGAAGGATCTTTTTACTTCTGATGAGAAGAATATACCAGCGGGAAGGACAATTACCTTTGAGACGATGGGGCCGGAATCACGCTACGTTGAAGCAAAGAGCTGCCCGGTTGCGGGTATTGACGGTCAAAGGCTAGGTTACATGATTGTAGGCCAGGATTTGACCGAGCATAAGAAGCTGGAAAAAGATTTGAGAGAGCGGACCGAAGAGGTAACGAATATCAACGAAATTTTAAAGATGTCACGGATAGAGATGGCGCAGCGAGAGAAGATGGTTGCAATAGGTCAGATGGCATCAGGTATCGCCCATGAGATAGGCAATCCTCTGGCGAGTATATCTTCGGTGGCACAGTATCTGAGCAGGAAGCTATCGACGCATGAGCAAAAGGAACATTTATTAGTTATACAATATCACATTAACCGCATTTCCAATATTCTCAGACGGATGCTGAGTTTATCGCGGCCGGCCACAAGCGAGTACAAATGGACGGACATTAACTCATTGATAGACAACACTTTATCACTTATCAACTTTGACAAACGTGCACAGTCGGTGACTATTCAAAATATAGACAATCCTGATTTGCCGAATGTATGGCTGAATCCGCAGCATCTCGAGCAGGTATTTCTGAACATCTTTATAAACGCCCTGGATTCGATGAATGGCAAACAGGATAAAGATGGCCATATTCTTGAGATAACAAGGGAATTTAAAGATGATATGATCGAGATACGGGTCGGAGATACGGGTGTCGGAATGGAGCCGGAAGTATGCAAACGTGCATTTGAGTCATTTTTCACAACCAAGGAAATCGGTAAGGGGACGGGGTTGGGACTTTTTATAAGCTACAACCTTATCTCGGAAGTCGACGGCACGATTACGTTAGAGTCGAAGCCCGGCAAGGGTACTACAGTAATAATACGGATTCCTTTAAGGCCCAGGAACAATCTAATCAGTGATGAGGCGGAAAACGGTTTTATTGACAGGGCCAAAGCTGTCTAAATAAAACGAGAGTTATTTTTGGTATTTGTAAGTAATGAGGCAGAAAGAAGGTTGAAGTAGAAGGTGGAACGAAAAATGAAAAAACAAATATTATTGGCAGATGATGAAGTAACTTTCAGAAAAACCTTTGCAAAAATACTCCAGGAAGAAGGTATAGCGGTCACGGCGGTCGGGAACGGTATTGACGCCATAGATGCGATAACGAAGGAGTCTTTTGCCGTTGCGATACTGGATATTCGCATGCCCGGCGCAGACGGGATAAAAGTCCTGCGTGAGATAATGCGAATAAGACCTAAGACGCGAGTGATAATGATAACGGCTTTCGGCACCGTTGAGATGGCTGTCGAAGCAATCAAGCTTGGGGCATGTGATTATGTAATGAAGCCCGTAGTAATGGATGATGTATTGATAAAAATCCGCCAGAACATGCGGTACCTTGAGCTGCAGGAAGAAAACGAGCAGCTAAAAATGGAGCTGAACGGCCGATTTGATATCGGTCAAATCATAGGTGAGTCTCTTGTAATGCAGCAGGTTTTTGAAATGATCAGGAAGGTGGCCCCGACGAAGAGCAACGTGTTGATAACGGGAGAAAGCGGCACAGGCAAGGAATTAGTTGCACACGCCATACATTCTCTGGGGTCTCAAAACGGCGCGCGTTTTCTTGCGGTCAATTGCAGCGCGATACCTGAGGGCCTGCTTGAGAGCGAACTGTTCGGCCATAAAAAGGGAAGTTTTACCTCCGCGACCGAGGACAAAAAAGGACTTTTCGATTGCGCCAGAGGCGGGACCTTGTTTTTAGACGAGATCGGTCATATGCCGATGAGCTGCCAGGTGAAACTTCTGCGGGCGGTTGAACACAGGCAAATAATACCCGTAGGCTCTACGGAACCTATCGATATCAATTTACGTCTAATAGCAGCCACGAATAAAGACCTGGCGCATGAAATCAAAGTGGGACAGTTCCGAGAGGATTTGTATTACAGGATGAACGTTGTGGGGATACATCTTCCTTCACTGCAAGAAAGAAAAGAAGATATTCCCCTATTGGTAGAACATTTCATAAAGAAGTATAATTCCGAGATGGGCAAGCATTGTACGGGAATAAGCGATGACGTTATGCGGCTGCTTATGAGTTATGAATGGAAGGGCAATATCAGAGAGATGCAGAACGTAATAGAGCGAGCGGTAATATTCGCTGAAGGCGATATTATAAAGATGTCTGATATCGGATTGATAAGGTCTCATTCGGCGGCATTAAGTGAAGAAAACGAAAACCTTCAGTCGGCCGTCAAAGCATACGAGAAGGAACACATTTGCCGAGTTTTGAGTAAGCACGATTGGGACAAGGCAGAAGCGGCAAAGGCTTTGAAAGTCGGATTGTCGAGTTTGTACCGGAAGATTGACGAGCTGGAAATCAATGCACGAAAACGCCATAGAGAAAGGAAAGCGAGCTAAGCGGTAAATTGTCAGTTTTGAGTGGATAGTTGTTGATAAACAGATTTGAAGATTTAAGGAACAAAAGATGAAGGTAACAAGGTCCTCAGCTTATGCGTTACATGCATTGATGTATATGGTCAGGCACAGCACACAACTGCCGGCTACAACGGACACAATCGCCAAAGCCGAGGGGGTTCCATCGGGGTATCTTGCGAAGATATTTCAGAGGCTTGTGAAAGCCGGTTTTGTCCGGGCGGTGAGAGGCAGGAACAGAGGGTATGTTTTTGCGAAGCCGCCTGAGGAAATCAGCCTGCTTGAGCTATTCGAAGCTATTGAGAACAGCCCGTTATTTGATGGTTGCTTTTTGAAACATTGCGAATGCGCCGGGACGCCGGAGAATTGCCGTATTTTTTCTATCTGGTTTAATACCACAAGACAAATCAAGAAATTGCTTGAGGAAACAACAGTGGCAAATGCGGCATGGAACCATCCCGAGCATCGCTTTTTGAGCCTGCCAGAATCTCTCAAGGGTACAAAGGATAGAAAGAGGACGAAACTAACCGAGCCGGAAAAGACCGCCTTATAAAAATCCAAATTCCTTTTCAGGTATTTGTGAGCTACCCGCCACTTTTTGGCATTTTTGCTTTTAAATCAGCCGCTTTTTTTAAAAAAAATAAAAATCTTTCAACATTCTCATAAATGAGAAAGCCTGCCGTTTCATACGTGTTTGAATAGCGAAACAAGTGAGTTCCTGCAAGCTGCAGCTTTACATCTCGGCAGTTATAAATTATATTCCCTTGTATAGTGATTTGACACACAAAGGTCAAGAGAAAACATAAGACAGCCAAAAGGCCCTTATGGATAAATCCGACAGCCAGACACTGCAGGAACTTCAATATAATTTTCATCTAAGCGAAAGACCTTATGAGGTCATAGCCGACAAACTGCAAATTTCTCATGCAGAACTTCGGGAGAGAGTGCAAAAGATGCTGGATGAAGAAGTTATTCGGCGAATGGGGTCCAGTTATGATTCCAATAAATTAGGTTTTCGCAGCACATTAGCTGCTGT
>JAOUFU010000616.1 GCA_029858035.1 Phycisphaerae bacterium | reverse complement strand
CCAAACAGCTCAGAGAATTCCTTTCCCTTGTGGAAGGTAAGCCCGCTGAGCCGGAGTATGTCCCATGCACCGACAGGGCAAGAAATCTTCTTGTGACTGTAAGGCGAGATGCCGAGAAAAGTAACAATATATTGGAAACAGTTCGCCACTATAATGTGGTCGAGGAGGAATTCTTCCAGTACGACTGGCCGGAAGGAACTAAAAGGATCGATAATCGCGATGCTATGCATAAACGCGGCTGGACGTATTTTAAAATCACCGGCCGGCTAAACGGTGAAGAGATTTTAGGCTATGGTAGAATCCCGTTCGTTTGCCAGATGTATCGGTCCCACTATGCATGGATAAGACTGAAAGTCGGCGCAGAGCTTGAAATTATGGATGGTGCCAATGGAGCCAACATTTATGGACCAAACCGAAAGTTGCTGGCGACATACCCATCCGGCTCATTTATGAAAGGCCTGGCAAGACCATGGATGGGACTTCACACGATAGATACAATCAGACGCGACGCCGCTGAAAAATCGATCTGGTTCGAGAGCAGGTACTCTTCAGACAGAGAAAAAACAGAAGTTACGATTAGTCGAGAACATATTAAGCTCGTTTATACGATTGACATGAAAAACGATATTGTTGAAAAAATAACGTTTGTAAGAAGCGATAAAAATGCAGCGGCTGAGGACGCCTTACAAATTAGCTATTTACAGGATATAAGCCGGACACCTGATGAATTCAACGCGCCGAAGGTTCGAACAAACTCGAGTTTGTCAAAAACTTCTCCGGGGATACAATGGCTCTTCTATCTTGCTGACGGAACTTTGGTCAAATGAGGGATTGATGAATCGTACCTGGATAATTTTACTTTTTCTTTTAAGCATATCCTTTCCTGCTTTTGGCCAGCGCATTCTGTACGTGGATCCTGCCGGCTCCAATATAGACGGAACAACCTGGGCGAAGGCTTTTCATCATTTGCAGGACGCTCTGGCAATTGCTCAGCAGGACGATGAAATACGCGTGGCAAAGGGGGTCTATAGGCCGGACCGAGGCAGGGATGCTACTGTCGGTGATCGTAATGCCTCATTCAGACTTGTCAATGGCGTGGTTATCAAGGGTGGTTTCGGTGGGATAGAACAACAAATAAATCCTGATACACGCAATATTAGTCTATATGCGAGCATACTAAGCGGTGATCTCGGCGACAATGATGCACTTGAAGTTACAGATAATACAGATGATAACAGTTACCACGTTGTATTGGGCAACAATGTGGATTCGACAACCATACTGGATGGTTTTACTATTATTGGAGGAGATGCTTTTGCTTCGGCTGTAAGTACTCGCGGCGCTGGTATGCATAATTTTGCCGGTAGTCCAACTATCAGGCACTGTATATTCATTGGTAACTTTGCCGAAGATGCCGGTGGCGGAATGCTTAATGACTCCAACAGTAATCCGATACTAATCAATTGCACATTCAGTGGAAACTGGGCTGCGAATTCAGGCGGCGGTATTCAGAACAGTCCTGACAGCAGCCCAAGAATAATTAACTGTATCTTCTGGGGCAATACAACTAATAGTATCGTTAATGATATATCTTCTCAGGTTAGTGGCGGAAATTCCATCATTGCATACAGTTGTTTACAGGGATGGACAAATGGTCAGGGTATGGGCAACATTGGTGATGATCCATTATTCGCAGACCCGCTCCGGGGCGATTTTCACTTGCGCTCACAAAGAGGCCGATTTATGGTATTCAAAGGTGGTTTTGGCCCGGCAGAAGAACTTTGTGTATCGGATGAAAAAACCAGTCCGTGTGTTGATGCCGGCGATCCAAGAATCGATTTCAGCGCCGAACCAGATCCAAATGGCCGACGTATCAACATGGGTGCTTATGGAGGTACCTCTCAAGCCAGTGCAAGCCTATGGGAAATGTCCAGTGATGGGAATCTCGATTTAGTCGTGGACGTTAGAGATTTGAAACTGATAATCAGTCATTGGCTGGAAGCATTGCCGTGGAGTGTGGCCAATGAGCACCCACCACTGCCAACAGCTTTACCGGCAATCTATCATGTGGACATCATCAATGGCAGTACTGATGGTGATGGATTCAGCCGGGAGACAGCTTTTAATACAATCCAGCAGGGAATCGATGCTGCACAAGACAAGGATACTGTATTAGTCTGGCCGGGTGTATATGACCTCGACTATCAACTTGACTTCTTTGGCAAAGCTATAACAGTGAGAAGCGCTTCCGATGCAGCAGTGTTAAGGGCAGCTTACGGCTATGGCATTGGTGTGGAATTCAGTTCGGGTGAAAATCCCAACAGCGTCCTGGCCAACTTTGTAATCACCGATTTTGATATAGGAATTTACGTTATCAATAGCGGCGTAAGGTCAAGCTCACCGACGATTACTAATGTTACAGTTGTAGACAATACTAACGGGCTTTACGTGGATTATTCGGATCCACAAAGCACACCGAATGTCAGCAACTGCATCTTCTGGAACAACAGACAATCCGATATATCTTGCATGGAAAATCAGTGTCTGGTAAGCTACAGTTGTATAGAAGATGGCTATAAGGGACAAGGTAATATCAGCCGGGATCCGTTGTTCGCTAATTCTGCCGATGATGATTATCATCTGCTTTCAAAA
>JAOUFU010000615.1 GCA_029858035.1 Phycisphaerae bacterium | reverse complement strand
AGGAAAAAATCAATTAACGTGGTAAAAAAAGTCCTCCTCCTTAGAAAATTGGTTTTGATTCCAGCGCCCTAAACACAATATACTGTCTTTTAGGATCCAAATGCTGTGCATTGTTTCCCTGAATATCACACGCAATAAAGATTTGATTACCGATTTATCAGGAGCAAGACTCAGAAAAACACATATTTAGGTTTTATTGTAGATATACAGACAGCCGTGTTCGAGCGATTAAGCGACTATGGCACGCATCTGGCATTATCTCAGAGCGCCGGCTTCTTTAAATGTTTCACCGGATTCTACTTTCCTAAAACAAACTATGCAGGAGGTAACATATGGATATGAATGATGTTGTCATTGTCTCAGCAGTTCGGAGCGCGATCGGCACCTACGGTGGTCAATTCAAAAACGTAAAAGGGGTGCCTTTGGGTGTACCGGTCATGACTGAAGCCATCCGGCGGGCTAAAATAGATCCTGCGGTTATTGATGACGTGGGTTGGGGTTGTTGCTATCAACGTGCTAAAGATGAAGTCAATATCGCGCGGGTGACAGCCGTAAAAGCCGGAATCCCTGTTGAGGTTCCGGCTTTTACCGTGATGCGTGTCTGTACATCATCTATGTGGGCTATCGCGCAAGGATTCATGGCGATTCGTCAGGGGTATAACGCCGTGTTTTTAGCGGGTGGGGTAGAAAGCATGAGCACAGTGCCGTATACCATAGAATCCCTGCGTTGGGGAGCTCGCATGAATCATGTGGAAGTAAGAGATATGATGTGGGATGGTGTAACGAGTATAGGGATCGGACCTGCAATGGGAATCACGGCTGAAAATCTTGCCCAAAAGTACAATATCAGCCGAAATGAGCAGGATGAGCTGGCCTATCAAAGTCACATGAAGGCCACAGCGGCCATCAATGAAGGTCGGTTTAAAGAAGAGATCGTGGCGATTGAAATATCAGGCTCCCGGGGAAAACCAGCCATAGTGGACACGGACGAACATCCAAGACCGGATACCACCATTGAAGCGCTGGCCAAATTAAATCCCATATTTAAAAACGATGGCACTGTCACCGCCGGTAATGCCTCAGGAATCAATGACGGGGCGGCTGCGATGATTATCATGCTGAAGTCCAAGGCAGATGACTTGGGAGTCAAACCGATGGCTCGTATTGTGGATTTCAGCGTAGTCGGTGTTGATCCTGATTACATGGGATGGGGTCCTGTTCCGGCCACGGAAAAACTTATGCAGAGAACAGGTCTGAAACTTCCGGATATGGGCTTGATCGAGATTAACGAAGCCTTTGCCGCTCAATATCTGGCATGCGAAATGGGGCTTGGACTTACCAAGAAGCGTGAGATTATCAACGTAAATGGCAGCGGAATCTCTTTAGGTCATCCGGTGGGAGCCACTGGAGCAAGGCTCGTTATAACCTTGCTGCATGAAATGAGGAGACGCAACGTGCAGTATGGACTGGCCACATTATGTGGAGGTGGCGGCCTGGGAATGTCTATGATCATTGAACTGCCTTAGAAAAAAGGCGGGCTTTGTAAATTAACAAGATTGTGGAAAACGAATTTGCTGTTGCAAAATTTAGATAATTTAACTAGAAAACATCATGTTAGTCGATTTGAATGCAAAGACAGCCATTATCACCGGGGCGGCCGGCGGAATTGGAAAAGCTGTGACCGATGCTGTATTTGATGCAGGCGCAAAGGTGTTTGCCGTCGACCAATCAGAAAAAATTAGGGAAAACGATCCTAAAGGAGGAGGAATATATTTTAGCCATGTCGCTGACGTAAGCCGGGCATCTTCGGTGGATACCATGATTGACAAATGTCTTAATGATATTGGACCACCGGATATCCTTATAAATATTGCTGCCATCAGCGCCCCCTGTCCGGTGCACGATATGACTCTGGAAAACTGGCAACATAACATGGACGTAAATCTGACATCTGTTTTTTTATGCACCCGAGCGGTACTGCCTTACATGATTGAACGTCGCAAAGGGTGTATCATAAATTTCTCCTCAATGATTGCAAGAACGGGTGGGGAAACCAGTGCACACTATTCTGCAGCAAAATCCGGCATCGAGGGTTTAAGCCGAAGCCTGGCAAGAGAAGTGGGTCCTTCAGGGATTCGGGTAAATGTCATTGCCCCAGGGATGATCGACACACCTATGCTGGAATTGATGCCGCAAACTCAGCTTCAAAAGCTCACCAAGCGGATACCGCTGAGACGCATCGGAAATCCTCGTGATATTATTGGTCTTACTTTACTGCTTGCATCTGACGCGGGAAGTTATATCACCGGCCAAACATTTCATATAAATGGCGGTTTGTATATGAATTAATTTTTAGTGAAGCATCCAATGAAGTTCGGTTTGGAAAGATATGCAAATGGACGTCTTATATTTTGAAGATGTAAAAATCGGAGAAAAAATTACAGTTGGCGATTATAAACTGACCGAATCTGAGATTATTTCGTTTGCGTCCAAATGGGATCCTCAAGCTTTTCACATTAGCAAAAAATGCGCCCGTTCATCTATTTATGGCAGTCTGACCGCATGCGGAATTCACATAATGGCCATAAGAACATTGCTTCTGCATCAAATCCGGCCGAAGCCTTTAATTCTGGGCAGTTTAGGATGGGATGAA
>JAOUFU010000613.1 GCA_029858035.1 Phycisphaerae bacterium | reverse complement strand
TGTTTTTCCTCAAAAGGTTGCATTTCTTACTCCTCTTTCATTCTGTAGTTTTCTTGAACGCGTAGAGTTTCTTCATTGTGGCTACATAGAGGACACCGTTGGCAGCCACCGGTGTGCTTGTCATAGGACTGTCTAACTTAATCGAGCTAATGACCTGCTTGTCCTTACTTGCAGCCAACACCCATAAAACACCCCGTCGCGTGCCGACATAAAGCTTCCCGTCGGCTAAGAGCGTCGATCCCCAAATCTCTCCCTTGGTATCGTGGGTCCAGTAAGGTTTGCCGGTTTTGATATCTACACAGTGGATGTATTGCCCGCAATCGGCAACAAAGACCAGGCCGTTGTGAATTGACGGTGTTGAGCAGCAGTGACGCTCCAGTGCATACGACCAGATTTCTCCGGTATTGGTTATGTCCCCGGTCTTCGCAGCATCGATACACTTCAGCCAGGCCTGGTGTTTGCCCCACCAGATGTCACCGCCGACCGTCACATATACACGATTGTTGTGAAACACCGGTATGCTCTTGATATTACTTGGGCTTTCATCGCGGTTTCTAATATAATCATGTATGTTTTCTTTCGGTGCAGTCGGGTCGCAGTCGAACCGCCAGATATTCTTTAATTTCTTGGAGGATGGAGCAGACTCTAATGCCTCGAAGGCATAACAGACACCGTCTCCGCCACCGAAGAATACAAGTTTTTGACCGTTCACTTCGCCTAATGCCGGTGATGACCAGGTGCAGTGAAATATCCTGGGACTAATGTTCTCATTTTCCCTGGCTGCGAGTTGTCCGGTTATCTTGTCGAGTGCTACCAGGCTTGGGGCGTCCGGCGAGTAGACACCTGTATGCTTGCTGTTAAGACCATTGCAGGTGTTTAAGTACAGGAAATTTTCATGGATGAGAATTGAACTGTGTGCCCCGTCGTGCACGTGTACTCCCATCTCTCCAATCAAATCGAACAGCCAAATTATATCGGCATCGGTTTCGGCCACTTTCATTGGTTCATCTTCACTTGGCGTCATATGCCGGCCCTCGTCCCGGTATGGTCCGTCGTTGCCATTCGCCTGGCCGTTGAGGTCGAGGCATATTACTTCACCTTTATTGCTCAGAATGTAAGCCCTGTCGCCCTCAATAGTAGCTACCGAGCACATTCCTACTCTGGGCCAGTCAATATATGGATCTTTTCCCAGTTTAGGAACGACAAGCTGCCAGCAAAAGCTCCCATCCATTTCATCTAAACACAGCAGGACGCCGCGGTCTCCCTGATGCCGAGGGTCTTTTGGACTATCGTTGTTCGTGCCTATTAGAATCTTTCCGCTTCCTATCACCGGCGTGGAATAGGTCTGCGTGCCCAGTGAAATCACCCACTTGATGTTCTCACCGGTATCTGGGTCAAAAGTCTCCACCAGTCCTGTTTCGCTCGATACCATGTTCCGGGAATATCTCTGGCCCCACTGTGGTTGGTCACTCGCAAAGACAGTGGAGATAACAATGTGGGAACAAAATAAGCCGCAGATTAGCAAATACCTAAGCGTTTTACTTGTCAGCATTGCATTCCTTTCATCACTGTTGAGAAATTCTGTCTATATCGAGTGCTTATTATATAAAACAGGTGACGGAATTTCAAGTCCTTTGCATCAACCACGGGCATTCTTCAAATTGGAGTCTACGAAACCGGAGCAATCATGGCGGCTGAATTGATGACTGGGCCCGGCAAAAAGCGATAAAATGCAACAGCAGGCTGTACTCTTGCAAAATCAGGGGATTAGGATAAAATTAATATAATCCATGCTAAAAAGGCACTGGTGTTGAAAGGAGTTTATATGAAACATGTATTGCTTATAGTTTTGGCTCTCTGCTTATTGAGTATTACTTACGCTGAGAAACCTAAGAGGTCCGGGAAGCCAGTCAAAGTTTTTCTGCTTGCAGGCCAGTCAAACATGGAAGGGCAGGGCGTTGTCTCAATGGATCATCCCCGGTACTACAACAGCGGTAAGGGAAATCTTGTCAATACCATGAAAGACCCGAACAAGGGCCATCTCTATAAGCACCTTAAGAACGAAAGAGGCGAATGGGTTGTTCGTGATGATGTCAAAATAACTTTCAGGGACCGAAGCGGCGGACTGACCATCGGATACACAGGTTATGGCGGCTCAAGCCATATCGGTCCTGAGCTGCAGTTCGGCCATGTGGTGGGGGATTATTACGACGAGCCCGTGCTGCTCATAAAGACTGCCTGGGGTGGCAAGAGTCTTTTTAAAGATTTCCGTCCTCCCAGTTCGCCGGGAGAAGTGGGAGAGTTTTACAAATTAATGCTGAAAGATATTCATAAGGCTCTCGCTAACATGGAAGAGACTTTTCCTGACCTGGCCGGCCGGGGGTACGAGATTGCCGGCTTTGTCTGGATGCAGGGCTGGAACGATATGTGTGAACCAAAGGCAATACCGGAATATGATAAGAATCTGGTTAACCTGGTAAAGGACCTGCGCAAAGAATTCAAGTCGCCTAATCTGCCGGTTGTTATTGGAGAGCTTGGCAATGGAGGTGCTAGCGCCAAGGGCAATATGGCGGCTTTCAGAGAGGCCCAGAAGAAGGGTGCTGAACAAATCGATAACGCTGCCTTTATTATTACCCACGACTTCTGGCGTGAAC
>JAOUFU010000614.1 GCA_029858035.1 Phycisphaerae bacterium | reverse complement strand
TTGGAATTGGCAGCGAAAAGGATGGCCCCGACGGCCGGACGCACAAAGGTCTGGATAACGTCGTTGATGCTGTCTACGGCTGGAATCTTGTCAACAGTCATCTCAATGAACAGCAGGACGACCAGAACGCCGATGACCCACCAACTGGTCAGGACATCCCAGGGCTCATTCAGGGTGATCAGGTTGGGGAAAAGGCGGGCCGTCAGAGCTACGACCAGCAGGGGCAAGTAGGCGTTCAGGCCCGCCGAGGCAGAGAGCCCCAGGCTGGTAGCGATGTTAGAAAAGGCCTCAATCATTTGCATCACCTCCTCACTCATCTCATTATACCAGAGGTTTTGTCTTTTGACAATACTCGCCGCTTGACATTTCCGTTGTCCCTTGCTATACTATATATAGGTAATCAGGCAAGAGAGGGGAGGGGAAACAGGTGGCGAAACCGGATCATAGGTCCAGAGCAGGAAAGCTCGGCGGGGCGACCACCAAAAGGCGTCATGGGGGCAATGGTTTCTACGCTGAGATAGGGTCCCTGGGTGGCACCGCTACTATGAGGTTGCACGGCCAGGAGTTTAGGAAGCACCGCCGCCGAGGAGGGGAATGTACCAAGGAGCGGTACGGCGTGGAGCATTACCAGCGCATAGGGACCAAGTCGGCGCGGTGCAAACAGGAGCGGATCCGCCTGCGCAATGAGGCCATGCAGGCCATGCTGGACGACGGCTGGAAGATCCCCACCATCATCAAATTGACCTGGGACGATTTGCCCCGGTTAGAGAAATATATGGAGAATGGCCTGGGGACCTATCTGGAGGACGAACGACCAGAGACAGACAGTGAGCATCTCTTTGTTTCCCAATCGGGAAGACCGCTATCGCTGGCCAACACCTACACCGTGATGAGCCGCTACCATGCAGACGACGATTAGAAGCAATTATCACTAGGTATTCATGCAACGGGGCTTCCGTAAAAGTCCGGGAAGAGTGCAAGAGAGGGAAGATACACTATGAAGAAAATATCAACATCAGACAAGACCTTTTTCGGGCTTGTTTTAGTCATGATAATTGCGAAAGTGATTTGGACATCTTTCCAATTGGACCATCCGATCGTACAGCAATCTATAAATTCCTGGGTAGCAGTAGTTTTGGCAGCGGTTTTAGGTTTTATTGCTCTAAGGCTTGCTCAACGGACAGGCTTTCCGGACATGTGGGACAAAAAGATTTCTAACAAGCAGAGGTTCGTAATCCCAATTCTCTTTGGATTGGGTTTTGCTGTAATACAGATTATTCTCGTTGTTTTAGTTCTACGCCTGAATATACCAATGGTAAAGTTTCCCCTCTCTATTCCGGTCTATCTATTCGGTGGAATCATACTTGAAATATTCTACCGCCTTATTCCAATGGTTTTTCTGGTTTGGCTCATATCTAATCTGCTTTTAAGAAAGAGGTGGCAAGAACAGGTTTTTTGGGTGGTTGCGATTTTGCTTTGTTTACTGGAACCAGTCATGCAAACAGTTGGGATGTATCAGATGGGGATCATCACGACCATATTGCTCACAGTTATATTATTCATCTTTGTATTTGCAGGCAACCTGATTCCTACCTATTTCTTTAGAAAGTACGGGTTCCTAGCCGCCATTGTGTGGCGTCTCACAGATTATCTCATATGGCATATCATCTGGCCGCTCTTCTAGTCAGTACTCAATGCCATTAAGTTAAGGCTGGAGTCGAGCCTTTAGGCGGTCAAATTCCGGCTGAAGCCTCGACTCCAGCCAGCGTGCTAACTTAACGACATTGAGTCAGTACTTGGTGCGAAACATGGAGTAGCGCAACTTCCGCCTCTTCCGGATGCTCTTGCCGGATTGGCGGATCCTGCCGGGGCCGAAATACGGCGAGGGCTCTCCGGGCATCATTCAAAAGTATGGGAGAAAGCGGCGTGAATGATGAGCAGGAGACTTGACAAAAACCGAAAAGTATGGTATAGTATATACAGGTTAGGAGTCATATTGACATTCGACGGAGTAACGGCAGTGAGTTCGAGGAAAGTTACAGGGGAATCCAATCTTATATCCAGGTCGGCCTTTAGCTGGCGGTCAGACCCTCAGGCACAGATCAGAGCATTTCTGTGTACCTGGCCGTTTGCTATCGGCTATGAATTGGCGCATGGGAATCAGGAAGGTATCACGTCCGGCAAAGGAGGGCTGTTATGAGAGCCTAGGCTTTGGCATCATACAGCCTACCTCTGGCGGGCGTGAGACAACAGGTTTCACGCCCTTTTTCTTTTCTCATAACCGCTCAAATGAAATTCTAACATTTTTCTAACTTTACGCTAACAAAAATGTGCTACGATAATTATAAATGGGCCCGAGAGCCAAGGGGGCCGCAGTGGTTTGCACCCACCTGTGGGCAGGTTCAATTCCTGCCGGGTCCACTGAGACAGCAGCATCCGCCACTGTTGCACCACTGTTGCGGTGCAGGCGGCACAAGCCGTCTGGTTAGCCTATCAACGGCTACCTCCCAAACTGTCCGAAGCCACCCGGTGAAGAGCTGGGGCCACTGTCAGTAGGACAGGGGAACCCTGAGATGTCAGTGGGGGCGGGGGTCTGCCCCGACCGGCGGATGCGGATGTCTCTTGCCTGCGGTAGCTTATGTGGTAGAGCGGGT
>JAOUFU010000612.1 GCA_029858035.1 Phycisphaerae bacterium | reverse complement strand
GACTTGTGCCTTGCTACTTCAATTGCTGTTACAACAGCGAATAGTTCCATATTAGAAGCTGAGCTAAGACTACTCCCTATCAACAGTAGAAAGGGAAAGTTCTCCGTAATCTTGCTTACTCCTCACCCTCTTCCCTCTGCTAAGATAGGAGCCGTTGTTCTATATCGGCCAGATGTCCACCGCCTGTTTACAATTTGCCAATTTGCCCTCTTTCGAGTAATATCGCCGTAAGAATTCAGGAGTTCACAAATGGAGTTCTTAAGTCGTGTATTTTTCGGGGCCATTTGAATGCGAATGTGGATGGTAGATCCTTTTGCTATGTGCAACAAGCACCTGCTCGGTGAGCATGTGGAGTGTCACATGTTCGTGGGCCATCTTCAGCGTAAGAGGCGAATAACAAATTACATCAGGCTCAATCTCTTACAGCCCAAAAGCCTCAGAGAAAGACACGATCAACTGGCTTTAGAGATGGAAAAAAGGGGCATGCTACACAAATCACCACTTCCCGAATTTATTCTGTCATTTCTTCCTGAAGCGCACAGGATTTACACAGTGAATGCAGAAGATTCATTGATTGAGCTATCAAGAAGATGCTCAGAATGTAGAGAGCGTTTAAGTGTTTTGAGTGGCGGCCAAGAACATCCGAGCAGCCATAAAGAAGAATAGTTGTTTTAGGAGCTTTTGATATGGGTTTGACTGACTATTTCGAAACCGCAGAAGGAACAGGGATATTGGCTACGGCCGATTCCGATGGGAATGTGGACTTGGCTATCTACGCCCTTCCGCACATGATGGATGATGAGACAATTGTACTTGTCATGTCTGACAAGTTGAGCCATGCTAATTTGCAGACCAATCCCAAAGCCGCTTACATGTTCATAGAAGAAACCAAAGGTTATCGCGGCAAAAGGCTTTATCTTCAGAAAATCCGTGAAGAGAATGATGCTGAGCTGGTTCAGTCAATCAGAAGACGTAAGAGATATGACGAAGAAGGCCAGGCTGTATCTGGAAGCAGTGCTGTGTACTTCAAGGTCAACAAGATTCGACCATTGGTAGGGGATTAGACCTTTTTCGCAAACACTGTCTCTGGATGATGGAAATGAAGAGAATCAGCAAATCATTTTTTTCGGTGTGTGCCTTCTTACAGGCTTTCTGGGATATTTTGTTACAACGGATTCTGTTACAACTTGGTATGCTAACCTGTCCCGACCGTCCTTTACCCCTCCCGATTGGACCTTCGGTGTGGTGTGGCCAATCCTCTACGTAATGATGGGGATATCTGCCTTTTTGATTTGGAACAGGGGCATTGAAAAGAGACAAGTCAAAGTGGCTCTGAGGCTTTTCGTACTTCAATTAGTCTTAAACGGCCTTTGGACTCCCATTTTTTTCGGCCTGCACATGATGATCCTTGCCCTTGTCGAAATTGTATTGCTATGGGCAGCCATTCTAATGACGATTCTTGCTTTTTGGAGAATCTCTAAACCAACCACTTTTCTTCTCCTGCCCTATATACTGTGGGTAAGCTTTGCTGTTGCCCTGAACGCCGCTCTATATTTTCTTAACAGATAATGCGTAGAAATAGGGGATTCAATGGGCGTTTCCTGTTGATCTGGCATTTGGTTACTTCCTAATCCGTGGATCGTGCGGGAAGGGTATTCCGGCTTGTCTATAGTCAGAGGCGTTGAAATCGAAAAATTCTTCCAGCGATTTCAGGACCATGCCCCGAACAAGTCAGCAGCGGGACTCAATTATTTTTTTCACGATGAACTTCAGTTCGGCGTTGGTGACCACATCTGGGTGGATGATTTTGCAGAGGTCTTCCGGAAAAGTAAAGGCTATGATGTGTTTGAAGTGCTTCCGGCATTGTTTACGGATATTGGCCCAATTACACCAAAGGCCCGCCGATGTCCACTATAATGTATCGTGAAGCCGAAAAGCCAAGCTTCTACACAGGACACCTCCCGCGTCTTCGTGATGCACATATTTGCACCTAACGAGATCGCAACACGCCGAAAAATGCCGAACTGTTTTTTGCTTGTGGATTCGGTACTGTCGGATGTATAGTATCATTGCTATGGGCAGGCGCATGGATAGGGTGCCTAAGTCGTTACGACGCATAAACTCAAGTTATCTTTTTTCCCAGCCGGGCAAAGGACGTATCGACTGAAGTTATGAGAAAAAGAAATTCAGAAAGGGTCCTATGAAGCAAGTCTTTTCTCTATCGTGCCTGGCAGGCGTTCTATTATCAATGGCGCCATGTAGCGTGGACATTAAAAGCGATTTTGTCGACCCGCCTGTCAAGTTCAGGTCCAGGCCGCTCTGGTTTTGGAACAATACCGCGGTGACCGCAACCGAAATCGCCAACCAGATGCAAGGCAACTTAGACAGTGGGTATGGCGGTCTGGCACCGCTGCCCTTTGGAAAGAATTTTACTCCCAAGTATCTCAGTGAGGAGTATTTCGCTCTTTACGGCGCAGCCGTGAAAAAAGCCGGGGAACTTGGGATGTTCCTGACCATTTATGACGAATACGGCTTTCCAAGCGGAAGCGGCGGCGCCAATATGGGCGACGGGATTCCGCGGTTTAAGAACAAATATCCGGATGCTACGTTACGACGACTTGACAAATACGAAGACAATGTCACCGGCCCAAAGACCTAT
>JAOUFU010000611.1 GCA_029858035.1 Phycisphaerae bacterium | reverse complement strand
ACATATCCAGTTCTGCATCTTCAAACGAACTTCCGGTTGTATATATTCCTGTTTTCGGGTGAGAGGGTTAATACAAAGCCTCGGATTCACTTTATAAGGAGCATACAAGGCGCGAGTCGGGCAGGCCTGGAGACAGAGTTCACAATCATCACATGGCGGTGTCATTTTTTCGAATCTGTCAGGGGCAATAGGCATGTCAGTGACAACACTGCGGAACCCGACATACGAACCGCATTGTTCTGTCAGTAAAAGTCCGTTCCTGCCATAAGCACCGAGTCCAATGCGATCGGCCACGAACTTCAAAGGAACGTCCTGCCCCGGAACTGCCTTGTATCCTCTTTCTTCAATAAAATCGGCAACCTTCCCGGCTATTTGCCTGACCACGGGATAACAACTGTAAGTCCTTGCGATTTTGCCACGCAGTTGCTGCCGCAGGTTCGTATAAACTGCATTTTTGTCGTAAGCACCCACACCAAGTATGATTATTGCCCGTGCATCCGGCAATGTTTCTCGAGGCCGTGAAAGACGTTCGAAAAATGATGTGTCGCTTCGAGGAACCATATAATCTTCCAGCTTTGCCGCAGTTTCCCTGGAGCGCTGGCGAACCTCGGCCAGATAATCGCAGTAGTCTTCCACCCCGGCGACTCCGACCAAGTCAGCGCCTTGTGAGCGTGCAAAGTCTTTGATTTCGTTCTTAAGAGGCACAACCATTCAGACATTAAACACAATAACTGATAGAAGGAATATCCCAGAACGAAGGGACTGTCAAAAAAAGTTTTGGATATGGTCTCCTTTTTCTGAAAATCCGTTACGGGCGCTTCTTACTTAAGTCTTGATAATATAACGACTTCTCATCAACCTTGTCAATCACTTTTGCCTCCAGAAACAGGCGGTGCGCCAAAGTGCACCAAAAAGAGGGATTCTGAGCTGCCTATTTTACTGTCCAAATGATGTATATATTCATTCATTCTGCAGCCTTCCTCCTGTCTCGACCTTCCATATCCGTGCGGTCCCGTCTGTGGATCCTGTCGCCAATAGTCTTCCATCTGGACTAAACGCCACCTGCCGAACTTCACCTTCATGCCGCAGAGGCTCTCCGTATACCTATCATCACGGTGACATACGGAGGTACCGAAGGGCCTGCACAGCATATCCGGCCTGAGACTTTTGTCCACACTGTACTGGAGCGTTCCAAACGCGGCTGAGGCGCTTCTTAAGGCATGTCACAGCAAGTGGCGCCATCTTAAAAAGCCAGAAGGACAATTCTTTAGGATAATGTTTCCAGGCATAACCGGCCAACGTTTGTAGTAAAGTACGTAGCAAAGTCTGCTTATCAGCGATCAGAGTTCCGTGGAGGCTCAACACGATCCTGACTTCGCCTATGTTGCTTTCTACCGACTGCAATTAATTCTTTTTCTATCTGCATACAGGGGAGTAGAACCAGTCATTTTTTGTCTTTTAGAATATCTTCAATTGTGTAAAGAGGGCTTCGAAAAATATTTCTAAAAAAAGAAAATAAAAATATTTGATTTGTGCATATAGTTGCCGATATACTAATAGCGTATAATTGATTGAAATGAGAGCATAATGAACCGCTTTCGCGGAATTAAGAGTAACTGAATCAACGTCACACCATATCATTATTCATTATTTCCATCATTTTATCGCCCTTTATAAAGAAAGTTACTATAGGCACATAATATCGCATACTCGCCCGATTGACATTATCAGAGGACAAGGTCGGATTCTTAGGGAAACGCAAATAAGGAAGATAGTTTGATGCATTCTTTGAAACAGGAGCAGAAAAGCAGGAAATTGCTTCTCACAAGCGTATGCAGACCCCTCGGGCCGAAATACGGTGATGGGGAGAGCGTAGGTTATGAGCTCCTTTACGGACAAGTCACCAGGGCCCAGGGGATCTTCAGCCCTCGAGCCACGCACATTCATTACTCTCTTGATTACATAGCGAACAATTTGGAAATCCCCACGGTGGTGCTTCACTACCCATCGCGCAGGGAATTGATTCGAGAGCTCAGGAAGGGATATGATTTCGTCGGAATCTCTTTCATACTGGCAACATTTCACCGAGCGAAAGAGACGGTGAGCCTGATACGTAAGTATTCTCCCGGCAGCAAGATCATCTTAGGTGGCTACGGCACGGTTCTGGGCGATGAGAGCCTCAAGCAATATGGGGACTATATATGTCGAGAGGAAGGGGTTCGATTCATGCGGCGTCTTCTCGGTGAGCCGGAAATCCCCATGCCGTACAAGCACCCCCTGATTGAAAGTCGACTGAAGGTCTTATCTGTTCCCATCTCTAAAACAGGCTTGATATTTGCCGGATTGGGCTGTCCCAACGGATGCGATTTCTGCTGTACCTCCCATTTCTTCAAAAGAAGGCACATCAAGTTACTTCCAGAGGGGAGAGATATCTACAACGTGATCGAACGCTATCTCATAAGGGATCCCAGTATGACGTTTACTATTATCGACGAAGATTTCCTTCTGGACAAGAAGAGGGCGATGCAGTTTCGGAACTGTGTGCTGGTTGGAGGCAGACCGGTTTCTATTTTCGTGTTCTCAAGCGTCAAGGCCCTCAGTCGGTATACTGTTCAGGAAATCCTGGAAATGGGCGTGGATGGGATCTGGATCGGCTACGAGG
>JAOUFU010000610.1 GCA_029858035.1 Phycisphaerae bacterium | reverse complement strand
TGCTGCTTTGGGCAAGTTACTTGAGCTACTCCGGAGTGATTCGGAAGGCTGCAGAAGCCATGAATTAAAACGGCAGTCGATACGAAAGGAATTGGCGAGTGCTCTTGGTTGCAGCCTCGAGCAAATGACTCTTTCTACGCTCGAAGCCAGCCTGCCGAAAGAAAAAAAAGGTCAAGTGGCCGAGAAGAAGGCGAAATTACAATCACTGATTAAAGAGCTTAAGAAAGAACATTTGAGTACGGCGCTGCTTTTGTCAGATTGTGCAAGATTCAACAGAATGCTTTTGAAGGGCGTCTTCAATCTTGGGAATACAAGGACAGTTTACTACGGTTCCAATGGTGCAACCAAACAGCAAAGCGATATGGCTTTTGTCAATCTTCAGCTTTGAAGTCCCAAGAGGGACGCCCCTTGGCGGGACGCCATCCTGCGCCTAAAAGGAGCGGGACGGAAACCGTGGAAGTAGGAGTCCAAAAATGGATAGTTTCACCATAGGTCTTAGCGGGCTTGATGCAGCACAAAAAGCCCTTGATACAATCGGTAATAATATTGCCAATGCGGCTACCGAGGGCTACCACCGCCAGAGGGTAAATCTGACTCCCGGATACACGTCTCAAGTCGGCTCTGTTTTATTGGGGGGAGGCGTCGATGTCGCCGGTATCACCAGAATGATCGACCACTTTTTAGAGCAGGAGATCCTTCGGCAGCAGTCGTCATTAGGGCAGGTTTCGCAGGAATTCGCTACGCTGCGCACAGTCGAGACTGCATTCGGAGAGCTTTCGAGCGGTAGCGGCCTGAACACAGCCATAGATGAATTTTTCAACGCGTTACAGGATCTCAGCGCCCATCCCACAGAAATCATTTGGCAAAATCAGGCTGTAACCGCAGCCCAGACTTTGGCCTATCAATTTAGAACATTAGGAGAATTTCTGACCACTCTGGAAAACCAGCTCGGATTCGAAGCTGAAAACACCATGGAGCAGATTAACACGCTGATAAACAGAATTACCGAGCTGAATGATAACATAGAAAGGATAGAAATAAGCGGGGGCCAGGCTAATAATTTGCGTGACCAAAGGGACCAGTGCATAACAGAACTGTCTGAATTGATTAATGTCGATACTCAGGTCAAAGATTATGGTGTGGTTAATGTCAGTGTTGCGGGAATACCAGTGGTGACAAGCTCCATCCAAACTGAATTGGAGGTTGGTCTGAGACCAGACGGCAAGCTGGGGATTTCAGTTGCCGGGGTGGGTAATTATAGTACAGATGTGCAAAGCGGTCGGCTCGGCGGACTATTGTCGTTGAAAAACGAAATTATCTCCGGTATTCACAGCGACCTGGACACCCTGGCATCCGCAATAATACAACAGACAAATCAGTACCATGTGCAGGGAGCAGGTTCAGAAGGCTCATTCAGCCAACTGAGGGGCTGGACGAATACAAGTGGAGATTTATCCGATTTCAGTTCCGTATCCGCCGGCTATACGTACATCAGGGTCATTGATACCGGCAGCGGAGCGGTAACGCGAACTGCGATTCCCGTCTTACAGGGTGCTTCATCTGATACATTGACCGAAATAGCCGGCTATATTACAAGCAATGTTGCTAATGTGACTGCTACGGTAAATTCTTCGAATCAGCTAACCATCACAGCCGATGCGGGCTATGAATTTGATTTCCTCCCCTGCGTTTTACCTGAGCCAACGGCCAGTACTCTTACAGGCGCATCGCCGCCAACTATATCCGTATCGGGCATTTATACAGGCACGACGAACGACACTCTGAGGTTTTCAGTTTCAGGAGCCGGTGCGGTAGGCAATGGTACCCTGCAGCTTGAAGTGAGGGACGGCGGTGGCGCAGGAGATGTTGTTGCCACCCTCAATATCGGTAGTGGTTACGCCGCAGGTGACCTGCTCGATTTGGGTAATGGAATCAAAATATCCCTGAGTGCCGGCGATTTTGTAGCAGGTGACAACTTCGATGTCGATGCATTTGCAAGCAGTGATACCTCGTCAATGCTGGCAGCGATTGGAATCAACACCTTTTTTTCCGGCAGCAGCGCTGTGAATATGGCGGTTTGTTCGGACATATCTTCTACGCCCGGACGGATAGCGACATCTCTGGGTGCGGACATGACCGACAACACCAATGCCTCCCGGATGGCAGGATTGAAGGATGAGACCATAAGCAGCTTGAACACTATGACACCGGTAGAGTTTTATCGCAGGCTGGTTACAAACATCGGCCAACAGCTCTACCTTAAAAATATACACCAGGGTAACATCGAGATTATGACTCAAAACCTCGCCAATCAACAAACTGAGATAAGTGGTGTCAACATCAACGATGAAGCTGCTCAAATGCTGGTTTATGAACAAATGTTTCAGGCAATGGCCAAATATTTGAATACGGTCCAGTCGTCGATATCAAGCCTTATGGAAATAATATAAACGGCTGGATTTTTTTTAGAGGTTTCTGCGTAAGGAGTCCCAAGGACAATGAGCGGAACATTAGGCAACATTTACAGTAATGTTAGCTTCGCGATGGGTTTGCACGCCGATGCACTGGCCCGCCTGCAGGAACAAGCGTCTACCGGCGCCCGGATCAATCGAGTTTCTGATGGCCCATCCGCTGCGTACAGGATTTTAGGACTCAATTCTGGAAAG
>JAOUFU010000099.1 GCA_029858035.1 Phycisphaerae bacterium | reverse complement strand
AGGGTTTTAGCTGTGAGTTATCCCGCTGTTGTGAGCTGATACAATCGGCCCTTAAGGACAAGATGAAATCTGCAGATATGAGCGAGGAAGTGCAAACAGCTTTTAATAAGGATGTTCCTGAAGCGTTAGGCTATATTTTGAGAAGTGCGAGAAAGATGGATTTGCTTCTGTCGGGTCTGTTGCGTCTTTCCCGGCTGGGCCAGGCAGCGGTTGATATTGAGCGTTTGGACATGAACTCGATGCTCGCTGATGTCATCAAAAATATGGAATACCAGGCACAGGAAGCGGGCGCAACAGTGGATATAGAGACACTGCCACCCTGCCTGGGTGATGCTTCACAGATAAACCAGGTTTTCTCTAATATTCTGGATAATGCGTTAAAATATCTTGACAAATCCAGACCTGGGATGATACATATATACGCTAAAATCGGGAATGGTCAGAGTATCTATTGCGTCGAGGATAACGGGGCAGGTATTGCTCCAGAGCATCAGAACAAGATTTTTGAGATTTTCCACCGGCTCGAACCTGACAAAAAAAGTGGAGAAGGGCTTGGATTAACTATTGTCAGGCGTATTCTGGACCGGCATAATGGAAAAATATGGGTAGAATCGGAGCCTGGAAAAGGCAGCAAATTCTTTGTGTCTTTGCCGAGCGTTTGATTGATTACAATGACGGTGTTGACAGGAAAGGGAAAGCATGAACAAAGAGGGTGTTATTCTTATTGCCGAAGATGATGAGGGACATTTCGAATTGATAAAGAGGAGTTTGCAGCGTGCCGGTGTCTGTAACGAGATACTCAGATTTGCTGATGGTCAGGAGACTCTCGATTTTCTTTTCGTAAGGGGTGACGGGCCCAAACGCGAGCACGACAAGGAGTATCTTTTGTTGTTGGATATTCGCATGCCGAAGATAGATGGTATAGAAGTTCTCGAGAAAGTCAAGGAGGATCCGGAATTAAAGAAGATTCCTGTGGTTATGTTAACGACAACAGATGATCCGCGTACGATAGATCGCTGCCATAAACTTGGGTGCAGTATCTATGTAGTCAAGCCGGTGGAGTACCAGGATTTTGCAGAAGCTGTTCGAAAAGTCGGTTTGCTTCTTTCTGTTGTTGAAGTGCCGCAGATTAATGGAATGCCGAAGACAAAAGGTGTAGTAAAATGAACAAGGACGCGGTTATCCTTATCGCCGAAGATGACCCGGGACACGTTGAGCTTGTAAAGAGGAATCTGTGGCGCAGTTGTGTCGATAATGATATTCTGCCTTTCAAAGATGGGCAGGAGATACTGGATTTTCTGTTCAAGAGGGACGACAAGGCAAAACGTGATGAAAAGGCTTTTTATTTGTTGCTTCTTGATATTCGGATGCCCAAGGTTGATGGGTTAGAGGTTCTTCGGCAGATTAAAGAGGACGAGGAGCTGAGAAAGATTCCGGTAATTATCCTGACGACGACGGATGAGACAAGCGAAATTAACCGGTTCTACGAAATGGGCTGCAGTTTTTATATGATTAAACCAGCGGATTATACCAAGTTTATGGAGG
The DNA here is from genome assembly GCA_029858035.1 of Phycisphaerae bacterium. GTDB lineage: Bacteria > Planctomycetota > Phycisphaerae > Sedimentisphaerales > Anaerobacaceae > CS2-K091. Next base: position 9,669 of record JAOUFU010000099.1, on the reverse strand, counting down.
CTGTGGAAAATCTGGGAACTTTCCTTTCTCTGGAGTGGGTAAAAGTGCCCCTTGTCGATGGGGTGGGTGCCTGTTAAATTCACATTAGTAGAAGTTGGGGGTGTAAGAAACCGCCGTTAAAACGGGGAGCGAAATGCTTTTTGAACAACCGGGGGTGAAAACCGTATAGAATTGAAAATCGGCCTCAGAAGGCATGTTATAAGAAAAGTTAATTGAGTGTTTACCTGTGCTGATAAAAAAAGATTTAGAATATTAATGAAATAGAGCAGATATATCTTTAACCTCTTTATTAACAAGACCTTCTATCCATATATTTTAACGATATTAGAAGTACTTTGTAGTGTTTTGAGTGTAAGGGTATTGACTTGTGTGCCTTCTTCTATTATAATTGAGTTTTAATGACTAAATCAACAAAAACAATCGGAAAGAAGCGAACCAGAAAACGTTCGTCCAAAGTTGCCAAGGTTAAAAGCAGTAAAGCTTTTAAGAGCTACAAAGAGGCCCTTAAGTACCTGTATGAGAGGACTGACTACGAAAAGGAAAAGCGTCTGCGCTATAACGTTACGACGTTCAACCTTTCGAGGATGGAAAATCTTCTGTCTTTAATAGGTAATCCACATAAAAAAATTCCTACAGTCCATATAGCCGGCACAAAGGGCAAGGGTTCGACTGCCACGATGCTGGCCAAGATGCTCGAGGCAAACGATTATGTAGTGGGATTATATACCTCGCCTCACCTGGTACACTTGCATGAGCGAATCAGGGTCAATGAAAAAATGATTCGTGAGTCGGAAATGCTTGGTTTGCTGAACCGCATTTATGCGGCGGTAGAAAAAATAACCAAAACCGAGCAGGTCAGTTTCTTTGAGATTATGACGGCGCTGGCTTTCATGCATTTCGTAGATGTGGATGTCGACATTGCCGTGATCGAAACAGGCATGGGCGGCAGACTGGACAGCACAAATGTTATTCGGCCCGAAGTCGTAGGTATAACCAGTTTGAGTTTTGACCATCAGCTTCAACTTGGCGAGACGATTGGCAGCATCGCCAAAGAGAAGGCCGGTGTTTTTAAGCGTGGTGTACCGGTTGTTACAGTTGAACAGGACCCGGAGGCAATGCGTGTTCTAAAATCGTGTGCGACTGCTGTCAAGGCGCCGTTGAGCGTAACCGGCGGCGATATTGATTTTTCGCAGCGATTTGAAACGTCACGTGAGGACGGCCCACATACGAGAATTTGCCTGACGACACCAACGAGTAAATTTGAACACCTGCGAGTGCCATTGCACGGCAAACATCAGGCCATCAACTGCGGTTTGGCCCTGGCTATGCTGGATAAACTCAAATCAATTGGTTACGAAATAGATGACGAAAAGGCAACTGAGGGACTTAACGACGTCTCGCTAACGGGCCGAATGGAGATGATTTGCGATGACCCGAGAATTATGATAGATGCCGCTCACAATGCGGCAAGTATCCGGGCCCTGATACATGCAATAGGTCAAAATATTCCCTACGATTCCATGGTGGTGATATTTGGCTGCAACAGTGACAAGGACGTTAAAGGAATGCTCCACCAATTACAATATGGTGCTGACAAGGTGATTTTTACCCGCAGTAAATCAGTGAAAGCGATGTCCCCGGAAGACCTGGCTGAAATGTATACGGAAATGTGCGGCAAGATGTGCCAGACGGCTACAACCCTCGGTGAGGCACTGCGACTTGCCAAAAGCGCTGTCGACAGAGAAGACCTGATTTGTATTACCGGTAGTTTTTATCTCATCGGCCAGGCCAAAAAACGCTTCCTGAAAACTCAAACACTTCCGGCCAGCTAACGACCGGCCGTTTCCGGTCTCCCAAGCCGTACTCTCATTGCGCATTGTCGTAAAATTGCCCCAAATCAATTGCATAACGCTCGTAAGTCTTGCTGATGCAAAAAGGGGGGCTGTATCCACACACGTAACAAGGGCGCCTTCATACTGTGATTTTCAATTTGCAATAGTGAAGAAATTGGGTTATAAACCGCTTTTTCAGTATTGTTAGTAATGAAATGTCTGCCGGTGATTATGAGCGAAAAAGAACGAAAATACTTGTAAAGGGAATTTGTAATGGCGGAAGTAAAGACATATATCGCGGTTGACCTCGGTGCCGAGAGCGGCAGAGTGATGCTCGGCTCGGTCTCGGCTGACAAGCTTACTCTCGAAGAAGTCCATCGCTTCAGCAACGGCCCGGTCGAAGAGAACGGCACGCTGCGGTGGGATTTCGAAGGGTTGCTGTCGGAGATAAAAACCGGCATTGGAAAAGCGGCGAAACAGGCCGGCGGGGACATAGCAGGTATCGGCGTCGATAGCTGGGGTGTTGATTTCGGTCTCCTGGATGCCGATGGAAGACTCATTGAGAAACCTTACCATTATCGCGACAGCAGAACTAATGAAATGATGGACAAGGCCTTCGAGTTAATGAGCAAACGCGAAATCTACGAGAACACAGGCATCCAGTTTATGCAGTTAAACTCCTTATACCAGGTGCTCGCGATGCGCCTGGCAAACCATGAAGCCCTGGCTAAAACTAAACAACTAATCTTTATAGGCGATTTGTTCTCCTACTTTCTGTGCGGCGAAGCTTTCGGCGAATACAGCCTGGCAAGCACCTCACAAATGATGGACATGAAAACAGGGCAATGGTCGAAGCCGATTTTCGACAAGCTGTCCCTTCCGATAGAGATTATGCCGGACATTGTCGAAACCGGCACCGTTGTAGGTCAACTAACCGAGCCAATTGCGCAGGAGCTTGGCTGTAACCGGATTCCTGTTATCGCGACCGCCTCACACGATACGGCATCGGCCGTGGCCGCGGTGCCGGCAGAAGAAAACAAGAAATGGGCGTATCTATCATCAGGGACGTGGTCTTTGATGGGCGTCGAAGTGCCGCACGCGATTGTAAACGACAAGACCTTTCAGTATGAGTTCACTAATGAGGGTGGAGTTGACAATACAATTCGATTATTGAAGAACATAATGGGTCTATGGTTGGTCCAGGAGTGCAGAAGACAATGGCAGCGTGATGGTACTGAGTTATCATATCCTGAAATGACCGACATGGCCCAAAAAGCCGAACCCTTCGCCCGGCATCTTGAGGTTGATTACAGCGGCTTTCTCGCACCTGGGGACATGCCTGAAAGAATCAATAGTTACCTCGCAGAAACCGGCCAGGAACCAATCGACGACAAGGGACAGATGATAAGGGTGATTCTGGAAAGTCTTGCCCTGAAGTATCGCGTGGTAATGGAAAGGCTTGAAGATATTACAGGCCAAAATATAGATTGCCTGCACATTGTCGGTGGAGGGATACAGAACGAGCTTCTTTGCCAGTTCACAGCCAATGCAATCGGCAAGAAAGTGGTCGCAGGGCCGATAGAGGCGACAGCGAGCGGCAATCTCTTGATACAGGCCAAGGCGGCCGGGCAGATTAAAAACCTGGCCGAGCTTAGAAAAATCATCCGTAATTCTTTCGAGCTAAAAGAGTATCAGCCCAAAGAAGCCTCACTATGGGATGAACAATATAAAAAAGTGAACAAGTGATAACGGAGCAGCAATTTTTTCACATGCCCTTATGATTAAATATCAATGACCGGCAGGGAAAGGGACGTTTTGATAGAAGAGCTTGAGCAAAAGCTGGATAGTTTCGATTCCGCAGAAAGAAAGGAAGCGCTCTCGGCACTGTGTGAAAAGGTGCGCTCAGGTGAAATCACTCTGCCCGAGCCCGGCACGGACGTCAATCTGCATTGTCATACATTCTTCTCTTACAATACTTATGGTTATTCTCCGAGCAAATTCGCGTGGCTGGCCCGCAGGCGGGGGCTGGCTTTTGCGGGAGTAGTGGATTTCGATGTGCTCGACGCGCTGGAGGAATTTCTTGAGGCAGCGAAGATGCTTGGTTTAAAAGGCTGTGCCGGTCTGGAGTCGCGGGTCTTCGTGCCGGAGTTTTCCGACAGGGTGATTAACTCACCCGGCGAGCCGGGTATCTCCTATCATATGGGCGTTGGATTTCCAACTTCCAGGTTACAGGGTGAGCTGGGGGATTTTTTAACCAATCTTCGCAAACTTGCCCAGCAGAGAAACCGAGATTTGATGGGTCGGGTAAACAAGCATTTAGCGCCAGTGGAACTGGATTATGAGCGGGACGTGCTTGTACTAACGCCATCAGGCAATGCGACCGAGCGTCATATCTGTCTGGCATACGCCCGAAAAGCAAAAGAGTCGTTCGATGATGATAATGCGCTGCAGCAGTACTGGTCTGAAAAACTGGGCGTCGACGCAACATCGTTAGAGCTGCCGGAAAGCAGAGACCTGCTGAATACAATTCGGGCCAAAACGATGAAGCGAGGCGGTGTGGGTTATGTGTTGCCCGATAAAGGCTCATTTCCGCTTATGGCCGAGACGAACCGGTTTATTCTTGCCGCCGGCGGCATCCCCACAGTGACATGGCTGGACGGCACGAGTGAAGGTGAAAAGGCAATTGAAGAGCTGCTGGAGGTTAGCAAAGATACCGGCGCAGCGGCTATCAATGTTATCCCCGACCGCAATTATGGAACAGGACATGGAGACGAAAAATTGGCTAATCTATACAACCTGATTGAATTGGCCGAAAAGCTGCATCTGCCCGTCGTGGTTGGGACGGAAATGAACAGCCCGGGGCAGAAGTTCGTGGATGATTTCGATACCAAGGAGCTTTCGCCGCTGGTGCCGGTTTTCTTAAAAGGTGCGCAGATTTTTTATGCTCACTCGGCGCTCCAACAACAATGCGGGCTGGGATATACCAGCGAATGGGCCGGGAAAAATTTTGTAAGTGTTGCGAAGAAAAATGAATTTTTCCAAACGGTTGGAAGTTCACTGCAGCCGCAGCACGAGGACAAGCTTGGCGGCTTAAGTGAGGACGTAACCGCACAGGAAATATTAGATAAAATATCTCACAGTATGTAAGCCATGAGCTAAAAAACAGGGCACAAGAGACGAGACACACACTATTATGGCAGATTTACCTGAAACTCAATATGCGGTCCAACTCATCGGTCCGGACGAGCTTGTTTTGAATAAATCGAAAGAGGTCTTCAAACCCGGTTCCCATCAAATTCTTTGCAGGGTGGAAGTGGTCGGGCTTTGTTTTTCCGACCTGAAATTGCTGAAGCAGTTCTCTTCACACGTCCGCAAAAGCGAAATAGTCTCCGGAATTGACCCTGAAATACTAAAAGAGATACCAAGCTATGTCCCCGGTCAGAAGCCGACTGTGCCCGGACATGAAACTGTGGTGAGAATCGAAGCAGTCGGGGCCGGCGTAGAAGACTTTAAGGGCGGTGACCGTTTCCTCGTCCAGACCGATTACCGCTGGCTTCGGACTGCCAGCTCCAACGGTGCCTTCGGGTATAACTTCGAAGGGGCCCTCCAGGAATATGTGTTGATGGATGAAAGGGTCATAACCTCGCCGGATGGTGAGTCTATGTTGATACCGGTTTCAGAGGAGCTTTCAGCCTCAGCCATAGCTTTAGTGGAGCCGTGGGCCTGCGTTGAAGATGCTTATGTCTCCGGGGAACGCACAGGCATAAAAACAGAAGGCCGGATGCTTGTAGTGGCTGATGCAAAGGTAAACGAAGATGCTTTTGTAAATTTATTTAATCGCTACGGCAAGCCGGCCCGAATAACATGGTTTTCAAAGACACCTCCAGTGGAACTGGATGTACCCGTCAAAAGAGTCTCAAACGTGTCAGAGCTTACAGATACCGGTTACGATGATGTGATTTACTTTGGCTCCGAAGTCAATACTGTCGAGGCTTTGTTTGCAAAAGTTGCCACAGGAGGATTGTTGAATATCGTTCTTTGTGGCGGCAAATTCGGCCGGGATGTTGTCACCGCATTGGGCCGGATTCATTACGGCCCTATTCGTATAGTGGGCACAATTGGCTCGGACCCGGCTGATTCTATGGAAATAATCCCACAGACTGATGAGATTCGCCAAGGGGACAAGATTAATGTCATCGGTGCGGGCGGCCCTATGGGGATGATGCACGTTGTGCGCAATATCTGCCAGGGCGTGAAAGGTGTCAGCGTTTTTGCAGGTGACCTGGACGACAACAGACTTAATACACTGACAAGAATCGCCGGTCCTTTGGCCAAAAAGAACGCGGTTGAATATAAGACATACAATCCAACAAAGGATGAAATTTGCGAGACTTTCGACTATACTGTTTTGATGGCTCCCGTACCAAAGCTTGTTGCCGCCTCGGTGAAAAACGCTGCCCAGCGAGGCCTGATAAATATCTTCGCCGGCATTCCCGCCACGGTATCAGGCCAGATTGACCTTGATACATATATAGAAAGGCAGCTCTATTTCATCGGGACGAGCGGCTCAACATTGGATGACATGAAACGAATGCTGGAAAAGGCGGAATCCGGCTCTCTTGACACCAACGTCAGCGTTGCGGCCATTAGCGGTCTTGAAGGGGCGACCGAGGGAATCCGGGCTGTTGAGGACAGGTCTATCGCCGGCAAGATTGTTGTCTACCCTGCTTGCAGAGACATTGGGCTGGTGACGTTGGAAGAATTAAGCGAAAAAATGCCGGAAGTGGCCGAACGTTTATATAATGGCTTGTGGACGAAAGATGCGGAAGATAAACTGTTGGAAATATATCAAAATCCATAGAACATAAGGAAAAAAGTCAATGAATTAAGAAAGGGAAAGGGATGGATTATGAAAAAAACAATTAGGCAGCAGTCGAACAATCAAATTTGGTTTTTCTGTGGGCTCCTGGCGGTAATCTTTTTGGCTGCCGGATGCGCCGAGGAGAAATCGGGATTCAACGGCCTGAAAATGAGCCTGGGAAACTTGCCTCGCCTGTCGGATGCCAGGACGAGGTCGATCAGTCCCGAGAGCTTTACCGGCGAGAAGGGCAAGGCGGGTATGGCAACAGAGGGCACGGGGTCAGGACCGGCCCGCGAGTTAGGACAGGGCTGGAAGGTTTCGCCTTCGGTCAGGATTGAGGCCGGACAAACCTTTTTAATGGCCGATATCGAAGGCCCCGGCGCCATCCAGCACATCTGGATGACTCCGACCGGAGATAATCGTATGAACATCCTGCGGATTTACTGGGACGGCGAAGAGAAACCCTCCGTCGAATGCCCCGCCGGCGATTTCTTCGCGTGCGGTATGGGCCAGTATATAAAGGTCACCTCAATGGCGGTTTGTGTTAATCCCAAGAGCGGATTTAACTGCTACTGGGCGATGCCGTTTCGCAAGCGATGCAAGATTACGATGACCAATATCGATGAGAAACCGATGACGCTGTACTATCAGATTGACCATACGTTGACCGATGTGCCGCAGGATATGGCTTACTTGCACGCACAGTTTCGCCGGGTCAATCCGCTGCCCGACAAGGAAGACTACACCATTGTTGACGGCATCCGCGGACAAGGGCAGTACGTAGGAACGTATATGATATGGGGCTCAAACAGTCCCGGCTGGTGGGGGGAAGGTGAGATAAAGTTCTTTATGGACGGGGACAAGAAATTCCCGACAATCTGCGGCACCGGGACGGAAGATTACTTCTGCGGCTCCTATGGTTTTGATAACCCCCAGGGCGGTGGGTATCAGGAATTCAACACGCCTTATGCCGGTATGCCGCAGGTGATAATGTCCGAGAAGCAGCCGCGATTCGGGCTCTATCGCTGGCATATTATGGACCCGATACGGTTTGAAAAGGACCTTAAAGTAACAATTCAGGCATTGGGGTGGCAGAGCGGTGGAAGGTATCTGCCTCTAAAAGACGACCTTTCCTCGGTGGCCTTCTGGTATCAGACTGAGCCACATGCTGCTTTTCCCGAACTGCCTGATAAGGACTCGTTGAAAAACAAGTGATAATTACACGTTCGTTTTTATTTCCTGCGTGAAGGATTTGAGAGAAAATGAGTGATCTAAAAGGGATTGAGAAAACGTACGAGGCGGCGAAGCAGCGTTATTCTGAGTTAGGTGTTGACACCGAAAAGGCGATTGAACGGCTGCGTAAAACAGCCATATCGCTGCACTGCTGGCAGGGAGATGACGTGGGCGGCTTCGAAACAAGCGAGGGCCTCAGTGGTGGGGGGCTGGTTGCCACCGGCGCTTATCCCGGCAAGGCACGAACGCCCGATGAGCTGCGCGGGGATATCGAAAAAGCGATGAGCCTGATACCGGGCAGGCACCGGTTGAACCTGCACGCAATGTACGCGGAAATCCGCCAAGGGCGGAGCAAAGTAGACCGCAACGAATTAACAGCCGAACACTTTGCAGCGTGGATAGACTGGGCAAAGGGTAACGGGCTTGGGATGGACTTTAATGGGACTTTTTTTTCGCACCCGAAGGCCGAGAGCGGCTTCACATTGTCCAGCGCCGATGAGGGAATACGCAGGTTCTGGGTAGAGCATGGAATAGCGTGTCGAAAAATCGGTGCTGCAATGGGAAAGGAATTAGACACAGCCTGTGTAACAAACTTATGGATTCCCGATGGGTATAAGGACATCCCCGCAGACCGGAAAGGACCCCGCCAGCGTCTTAGAAAATCTCTCGATGAAATATTCGCTGAAAAGATTGACCAGAACAGCCTCCTGGATTGTGTCGAAAGTAAGCTTTTCGGCATCGGCTCGGAATGTTACGTTGTCGGCTCACACGAATTTTACCTTGGTTATGCTGTCCGTAACAATATCCTGCTGTGTCTGGACACAGGCCATTTTCATCCGACGGAGGTTGTCTCCGATAAGATATCATCGGTAATGGAGTTTCTTGACCGGATACTGCTCCACGTCAGCAGGGGCGTCCGCTGGGACAGTGACCACGTCGTAATCCTATCGGATGAGCTGCGTGCCATTGCCGAAGAATTAGTGCGAGGCGATTACCTCGAAAGAGTGCACATCGGTCTTGACTTTTTTGACGCCAGCATCAACCGGGTGGCGGCCTGGGTAATCGGCAGCCGCTGTATGCTCAAGGCCCTATTGATTGCACTATTGGAGCCAACGGAGAAACTGCGTGAGATGGAAATGAGCGGCGACTTTACGTCACGGCTTGCGATGCTGGAGGAACTCAAAACAATGCCTTTCGGGGCAGTCTGGGATTACTATTGCAGCAAAATGGATGTTCCGGTGGGACCGGACTGGCTGAAAGAGGTTAGGGATTACGAAGCCAGGGTAACAAGCTTAAGAATGTAGGGTTGGGCTTGCCCCACAACAGAACAATTGGTGGGCTAAAGCCCACCCTACATTCTGCATTCTGTAAACGGAAAGGAAAATATATGGCCATTGACATCAAAAGCAGTGCTATAAAGGGAATGGATTCACTTTACGAATTTGAGCGCGAGCCGGTCTCCGAGAACAAGCTTCAGCCCGGAAAACATTTTGCCGGTATTTTTGCAGGCGAGCACGTAGCCGGAACCGAGTTCGTCATAGGGGCGTTGTTTGTCGCATGGGGTGCAAGCGCCTTTGATATATTTATAGGGCTGCTTCTCGGTAACCTGATGGCTGTGTTGACCTGGACTTTTGTTTGCGCTCCGATTGCCGTCCAGACCCGGCTGACACTCTACTGGTATCTTCGCAAAATTGCAGGGCCTGTTACCACAACCGTTTATAATATTCTCAATGCCGTTTTGTT
>JAOUFU010000098.1 GCA_029858035.1 Phycisphaerae bacterium | reverse complement strand
CTCGCGGTAGACGAAGTGATAATAGCTTGAGCCGAGGCGCTGCTGCCACTTCCCGGCCATTGCGGCGTTGCTGATATCGTGATTTCCGGGCACGTAAAAAAAGGGCATCTGCAGCTTATTCACTATACTATCAAACTCATCCCACTGGCTATTTAATTCAGTATCATCATGTGTGTAGCCTTCAATTAAATCACCAATAGAGAGGACAAATTCGGGCATCAAAAGGTTTAACTTTTCTACAGCATCGGCAAAGACACCCGGCCTACTTCCGCCTGTTCGGTCAGCGACAATTGCAAACTGGAAATTATCAGGATTGTTGTATAAATTAAGATGTGTCCAAGGATTTGCACCGTTGGAGGCCTGAATTTTCAAGTCCGGTTCAGTTCCGGCACAGCCGGTGAGAATAACCGCCGAAACAACAAAAAACAAACTGCTCAAAAATCTCATATTTTCCCACCTGTACAAGTAAAATGAAAAAAAACGCGAAGCCTTTTTTATTCCGGGAAAATCGGCACCCACAACAGGGCTAAATACGCAATTGCCATACTCACAACACCAATAACCAGGCCGAGTTTCAGCCATTCGACAAAATTAATCTTTATGTTCCGTTCCTTCTCAAGTATTCCCAAAGCCACGATATTTGCCGTGGACCCGATAGCAGTAATATTACCCCCGAAACAGGCACCAAACAACAAAGCCCACCACAACAAATGCAAGGTAGAATCCATCAAGTGAAGGTTTTTAACGACCGGAATGTAAGATGCAACCACCACCGTGTTATCAAGAATCCCGGAGAGAATACCGCTCGAAAACAAGGTGACGCCTACAAGGGCGTTCGGGTGACTTCCAATTTGAGCAAGGAGCTTTTCCGTCAAGAACTGAGCCACGCCCGATGCCTGTACAACCCCGGCCTGCGCAAAGAGGAACATAAAAAACAGGAGTGATTTCCACTCCACCTCATGCTCGATACAGAAAAGGGCCCTGCCACGACAGAACAGAAGCGAGATACCGGCAAAAATAATCGGCAAAACAATCAACAATTCATTTTCCCTGATGCCGAGTACCATTTCCAATCTTTTGTGCATCGCGATAAGAATTATCATCAAGCTGAAAAGCACAATGCTGTATATCTTCTTTGAATCGAAGGCAATATCGTGAGATGTTCGTTTTTCCCTGCCGAGCGTAACGAGCCTGGAAGTGATATCTCGAAGATATTCCCGGTACCAAAGACAAAGGATAAGGACAACGGCGGCGAGAAGAAGCGCCGATAAGGGCATCGCCTGTGTCAAGAAATCTTCAAACGTGAGATTTCCTCTTAAGGCTATCAATATTCCAATAGGATTGCCCAGGAGCGTCGAAGCAGAACCAATGTTGGTGGTCATCACAGAGGATATAATTAACGGAACCGGGTCTATCTCAAGCAGGTCACTAATATCAAGTATTGCTGCCGCCATCACAATAATGGAGGTGACCTCACCGGTCACTCCCGACAGCGCAGCCGACAAAATCATGATAATGATGAAAAGCCCGAAGCCGCCAAGGTTCCTTATGGCCAACAGTCTTTTTACGAGCCAGGAAAAGAAACCCGCCTCCTTAACCATTCCGACCACTATCATCATCCCGATGAGAAATACAATAACATCAAGCGAGGCATATTCTATAAAGCTTTTAATGCCAACATTACGAGTGAGCACAAGAATTCCGCCGCCAGTAAAGACGAACGCCAATCTGAAATCCCAAAAGAGCAATGTTCCGAGGATTGAGCCTGAAAAAACAGAGATAACGAAAACCTGGTCAGGACTCATTTTCCCCAGATAAGCACCCGTTCCTATTGAGGCGGAAATAATAAATAAAACGGCGATCTTCTTTATCACAGAACTGTGTGAATATGTCGGCGGAAGATTCATAATCCAAGAACCTGCCTTTATTTATAAAAGGCATATCTTTTTAATGAAGAACTATCGTACTATACCCAAATGAACTCGCAAGTACAAGGCCCACAGCGACGGCCTACACTTTATTCAAACCGGATGTCGGTGATAACGAATTCGACGCTTGTGTTTGCATTATAGGTATTTATCTGCGGCTGATAGGCAACATTGAAGAACTCATGCTCAAGCAGCTTCTTCTCTAATTTTCCGAACCGGAAACCGATACATCGGATTGAGGCAGTGTTGTCGGTTATTACAAACTGTAAATGGTCCCCTTTTATGCCGACCCTTCTGGGCGGTGAAGCAAGGCGGACACCCATTGTTGCGAAAATAGGCCGAGGATTTCCAGCCCCAAACGGGCCAAGCAGGGAAAGTTCGCTGACCGCCGCAATGCGAAATTCCCGTAATGGGGACACCGCGTCGATGTGAAGCTTGTCCACTATATCATCTTCACGTAAGTTTTGCTTTGCATGGGCCTCGAAATCGTCTGCAAATTGATTTATTTTTTCGGCCTCGACAGTAATACCGGCCGCCATTTTGTGGCCGCCGAACTTTGTTAAATGCTTTGAACATTCTCTGATGGCACTCAGTAAGCAAAATCCAGGTATCGACCGGCCGGAACCTTGAGCAACTGCGTTCTCGATGCACAGCATAATCGTCGGTCTATAAAATTTGTCCACTATTCGTGAGGCCACAATGCCTAATACACCACCATGCCAATCCTCACTTGCAAGCACTATGCTTTTTTGGTCGGGGTGGTTGAGGCCAAGCCGGGTTATCATCTCGCAGGCCTGCCTGAAAATCTTCCGCTCGCACTGCTGGCGCTGTTTGTTCTGCTCTTTTAGGTACTCGGCGATTTTCATGGAGCGAAGCTCACTATCGCTTGTCAACAGCTCGACAGCCAATCGAGCATGTCCCATCCGTCCTGCAGCGTTTAGCATTGGAGCAAGCCGAAAGCCAATATCGAAGCTATCAAGCCCCTGTCCTGTCAATCCAGCGGTCTCAATCAAGGCCCGTATCCCGGGCATCCCGCATTCCGGCAGGGCTTTTAGTCCATAGCTTGTCAGCACCCTGTTTTCACCACACAGCCGGACAATATCAGCGACGGTACCCATAGCGGCAAGGCTGGTCGCATTTATCATAAATTCGCGTAACCCTGGTTCCAGTTTTGTGCCGACGTTAAACTCATTTGCTATCGCCCAAGCCAGCTTGAATGCCACCATCGCACCGGATGAATCCTGGTTCGGGTATGCCTGCTGAAGTGCCGGATGGACAATAGCAACAGCCTTTGGCAGCTTTGTCTCAGGGGAGTGATGATCTGTGATTATCAGTTCAATTCCCAGCTTTTCAGCGAGCGAAGCGGAGGCAAAATCTGTAATCCCACAGTCGACCGTGATTAAGATTTTGGCGCCGGCATTTGCCAGTTGTTGTACAGCTTCGGCGTTTAGGCCGTAGCCTTCATCGATTCGATGTGGAATATAGTAATCGACCTGCGCCCCGAGCAGGGTCAGTACCTGCCAGAGAATCGCGACGCCGGTAATGCCATCTACATCATAGTCGCCGTAGACGGAGATTTTTTCCTTGTTTCTAATAGCCTTCTTTAAACGACGGACTGCTGTTTCAATCCCCGGCATCTTTCCGGGGTCAATAAGCTCGGTCAGTTTCGGACGCAGGAAAATACTCCCGGCGTGGACATCGGTTATGCCGCGATTGATTAAAACCTGTGCTAAAAGAGGTGAAACCTTCAGTGATTTGGCAAGCAGGGCAGAGCGAACGTCGGGAGGCCGGATGACCCACTGCTTTGTTGGGGCCCCCAAACGCATTTTATTGGGTTCCCGCAAGGCCCGCAAAGCGGCAGGATTGGAGGTCTTTTGCATCCGTGCAGAAAGTTGCATTGAGAATCCGTCCTGTTCCTTATCTTTTAGACGAGATTAACAGGATAAAACAATTCCGCCAAAGGCAGAGTAAATCCTGTCTGAAAAAATCAAATGCCATTATACTCGAAAAACGCTGCAAACTGCAATAATTGTTTTTTCCGGGGATTTCATATCCGCCAGGCAAGCTTCTTTATACTTCCATCCCTGGCCTTGTTACCAGCCACAACACGGAGTGTAAAATCGCCGCCTTTTGCAGTCAACCGAGCTTCCACCCAGCCAAGAGGCTCGTTATCGCTGAAATTGTACCCCGTAGCCGGAAGATTAATCAGATGAATGCCTTCAAACTCTGAATAGCCGTATTCATGAGAATGGCCGTAAAGAATGGCTTTGACCTTGCGAATGGATTTAATAAGATCAAAAAGTCGCGGTACATCCAACAAGTCTCCATCACCATCTCCCAAGGAATGGTGAAAGCAAAGAATTGTCGGCGTATCGTCGCACTTTCTTAGATAGTTTTCCAGCCACCGCCTTTGCGCTCTTCCTAACAAGCCCGGCGCTTTATTAACATAAAAGAGGGAATCCAAAACAATCAGGCGAACGGGCGGCTTATTGACAACTACCACATGCTTACCTCCAACCGGTTGTCTTTGGCCGGGGATCTTATTAAAAGCCTTCAGAAAGTTATCCCGGTTATCGTGGTTGCCAAGCGCCATTAAGACTGGTGTTTTTTCCGCAACAGGTTTTAGCAGTTTTTTTACATTGTCATAATCACCTAATTTCCCCTCAAGCCGAGCCAAGTCCCCGGCAATGGCAATACCATCCGGCGGATCAGAGATGATTTGAGCAATAACTTTTTGCAGATTCTGATAAGGGTAAAATCCCCGGTAATTATCGCTGACATCCTCCGGGATATGTGTATCGGCCAGAAGCGCCCATCTGGTTGCTTCTTTTGGACCTTTGCCTGAGCCAAAGCTGCTGCCCGTACCAACCGCAATCAAGCCTGCCAAAGCACCCACACCGGTCTTGATGAAAACTCTTCTATTCATCGAATTGCAATAAAGCTCTGCCATGATATGTTTTTTTTTGTCCTCCTAATTTATTTTACCAACAAGTACCTATATATGAGAAAGAGGTCTGGATTGCAAGGATTAGTTTTCAGGCCCTCATATATAAACCGCCATTGACGGCGATATACTCACCTGTAATAAAGCCGGCGGCATCACTTGCCAAAAATAATACCGCTTTTGCTACGTCCTCGGCCGTACCGTTTCTGCCAAGCGGGGTACGCTCGGCAACTTCTTTCCTTCGCTGAGCGGAACTGAACCGCTCGTGGAAGCGTGTCTCAATAAATCCTGGCAGGACGCTGTTGACCCGGATACCGTATGGAGCAAACTCCATCGCCATAGCAATGGTCTCAGTGGCGACTGCTGCTTTTGCGCCTGCATATATCCCGGAGCCGACACCTCCACCGTGATGGCCCGCAACAGAGCCGATATTGACAATGTTGCCCCTGCTTTCTTTCAAATACGGCAGGGCCGCCCGCGTCGCCAAAAGGATGCTGCGGACGTTGGTGGCATACACATCGTCGTGATACCGGACGGTTGCGGTTTCAAAAGGCTGCCTATCAATTAGCGAGCCAGCATTATTGACGAGAACATCGATACCACCGGCCTCTTTGGCAAACTGCTCAACCATCTTATGAACTTGCTTTTCGTCACGGATATCCGCTTGGAGCAAGAGGCCGTCGCTACTTTTTTTAACCTGTTCAAGAGTTTGCTCGGCACCTTCCTTTGTCCTGAAGTAATGGACCCCGACAAAACAGCCCTGGTCACTAAACATTACTGCCGTCGCCGAGCCGATTCCACTGCTGGCGCCGGTAATTAAAACCTTCCTGCTTTTCAAGTCTTCGTAAATCATTTCAGTAATAAAATGTGTGCGTTCCAAAATTCTCTTCAAGCTGTTCAAGCATTTTTAGCGAACTTTGGCACTTTTGATATCAGTGTATTTCCTGGCCGATATGGCCGTGATTCCGACGTGGATTACAGAAAAATGTGAACCGGTTACCATCAAAGCAGCTCATCAATTGCAGCGGAGAGGTCTTTTTTACTGGCTAAGCCAACCCATTTTTTCTGCACCTGGCCGCCTTTGAACAAAATAAGAGTCGGTATTGCACTTATGCCGAACTCCATAGCACTGTCGCGGGCCTCATCGGTATCCAGCTTGCAAATCTTGGCCTTGTCTGTATATTCATCGGCGATTTCCTGTATAATGGGGGCCATCATTTTGCAGGGTCCACACCACGGCGCCCAGAAATCAACAAGCACCGGCAAATCAGTACCATGAACGGTTTCATCAAAAGTAGCATCATTGAGCTCAATTACGCTACCAGCCATTATGTTATCCTTTCAACAAAGATTGCCCGGTAAAAGCCGGAGTTGCCTAAATCGCCATAATCTTAACTGAAACAACCGCCAGATGCCAACTAATTTTGCCAACTTTTGCCCACATTTTGTTAGTTTACCATCCGCCCGGCTGAAGCAAATCGCTGACGGATTCGTTCCACCAGTTCGCATCTCTGAAATACTGCTTGAGCATCATCGCAGCAATTACACCATCACCGGCAGCCGTGGCCAGCTGCATAGCCGCCCCGACCCTACAATCGCCGGCCACGAATACACCCGGCACTTTCGTCCGAAGATATGCACAGTCGCACTTGATGAATCCATTTTCGGAGAGCTCCAGAAAATCTTTCAAGAAGCCGGTATTAGGCACCATCCCAACGAAAATAAATACTCCATCACAGGGATAGTCTTCTTCCCGGCCGCTTTTAACATTTTTTAATTTGACCGATTGGACTTTGCCTTCGCCCTGAATGGCCGTTGCTACGGTACTATATTTAATAATCAAATTTGAATTCGGCTCGTTGGCCTTTTCCAGAAGCTCCTCGACCAGAATTTTGGCCGCCCTGAATTCATCCCTGCGATGTATCATCGTCACCTTGTCGGCAAATTTAGTCAAGTGCAGTGTTTCTTCCACGGCCGTATTGCCGCCCCCAACGGCTACGATTTGCTTGCCCTTAAAGAACGGAGCATCGCAGGTCCCGCAGTAGCTTACACCTGAGCCGGCAAATTCTTTCTCTCCGGGAATGCCAAGATTGCGATAGACACTACCCGGCGCCAGAATTACAACTCTGCCAACGAATTTGTCCTTATCACAATACACAGCAATATTTCTATCCTGCAATTTCTCAAGTTTTGTTACTTCGCAGCCATTCTTTATCTCTGCGCCGAAGCTCACCGCCTGTTTTTGCATCTGTTCAATCAGATCCGGGCCGTCGATTCGTTCAATGCCGGGGTAGTTTTCTATCCTGTCGGTGTTGATGATTTGCCCGCCGGGCATGAATTTTTCAAGTACCAAAGTCTTGAATCTGTCGCGGGAGGCATAAAGAGCCGCTGCGAGGCCGGCTGGTCCGGCACCTATAATAATAACGTCATAAACCTCTTTCATTTTTCAATCCATCCGAAAATCTAAACCTGCGGTAAAACCGCAGGCTAAATATAATTTTGCCCCACGTTTGACGTGGAGTTTCTGTTATCATCTTCGCCCTGTATTTGGTCAAGCTGCAGGCCGAATCGGTCGAGCTTTTTCTGGCCGTCTTCATATTGACCATACGCGTTTCGCAAGTGCTTGCCGAGGACCTCCCAATGGGTTCCGAAGTCAGCGAAAGATGCGTTCAGCTTTTTCAGGTTCTGGCGGATTTCGGCGGCCTGCTTTTCTATCTGCAGGCCGTGCAGGCCCATGACTACCGTCATTAGATATACATATAAAAGATTCGGTGATACGGGTATCACCTTTTTGTCGAGTGAATACTGCAATATGTCCTGTGTCTCGCCAGCGTATTTGACGACCGTTTCATAATAGACATTCTCGGCAGGGATGTAACAGAGAGCGAAATCCAGCGTGCCCTCTGCAGGCCTGATATAGTTTGAGGCAATCTTATCTATATGGATGGTCACGTCTTTTAGGAATTGTTTGCGAAGTTTGCTTTTTTCCTGTTCGGTCTCCGCCTTTACGACTTTCTCAAAGCCCGGCAACGGGAACTTGGCATCGACAGGCACCGAGTATTCAGCCAATTTTATCAAGGCATCGACCATTTTGCCGTCTTTGAAGGTGTATTGCAACTGGTAGCTGTCTTTGGGCAGAATCTGGCGGAGCAGGTTCTCCAGCGACCATTCGCCCATTTGGCCGCGAAGCTTTGGAGAGCTTAGAATATCCTGGAGCCGTCTGACTTCGGTTCCGACCTGGAGCATTTGTTTGTTTGTGCCCTGCAAATTGCCGATTTGGCCGTGCAGTTCGCCGAGCACCTTCTGGCTGGATTGCAGGCTCTGGGTGAGGGTGTTTTGCCCGGCCTGCAGTGAGCTTTGCAGGGCTTCGCGTGTACCGTCCTGGGCCGCCTTTAAAGCTTCGAGCTGCTGCTGAAGAAGGCCGATACCGGCCGCCTGACCGGCAATTTCCTTTCTGCCGGCGAAATTAGCACTAATGAGCCAGGCCAAAAGACCCACAACAGCTACAAGCAAAACAATACTTATCGCAATTAGCACAGTCAACATGTCCTTCTCCAAAAGATACGGATGTGATTATAGATTCCAAACCGCCGTTCGTCAAAGGTCAAACGGTCGTAAATATTCTTGATATGTAACTTAAAGCCTTGTATCGTTTTTAGGCAAGTAAAGAAATTTCTGTATGGCTGAATTATTTACGATGGTACCTATAAAATCCGTCATATTCGACTGGGGAGGTGTGCTGATAGACGACCCGGCTCCGGGCCTGATGCAGTACTGCGCCAAGGCCCTGAAAGTAAAGAAAGAAGACTATATTAAGGCACACGGCAAATTCGCAGATGGTTTCCAAAAAGGAGCGATTTGTGAGGATGAATTTTGGGGGAAAATATGCAGCGAACTAAACGTGCCGAAGCCGAAAGTCCGCTCATTATGGACCGATGCCTTTAAGGCCGCCTACGTGCCCAAGGCTGATATGTTTTCAATGGCTACTTCACTGCAGAAAAACGGCTACAGGACGGCAGTCTTGTCCAATACGGAATTGCCTGCAATGGAATATTTTCATGAGCAGCGATACAAGATGTTTGATGTACCGGTCTTCTCCTGTCTCGAGGGCATAAAAAAGCCCGACGGGAAAATCTATGAATTAACATTGGAAAAACTCGGCACTGGGCCCGGGCAATCAGTATTTATAGATAATAAACAAGAATATATAGACGGTGCAAAAGAAGTCGGTATAAACACGGTTCTTTTCCAGAATATTGATCAGGTCAAAGAGGAATTAAACCAGCTCGGTGTCAAAATAGAATAAAAAAACCGGAGAGCCGGAGAAACAGCTTTTTCGAAGGATTTATTATGGATTTTTCGGCGTTCTTACAAAATCAAGAGATAATTTTGCTCGATGGGGCAATAGGAACCGAGCTGGACAAGCGTGGCCTTATGGGTCGGGCCAGCAACAACCTTGACAGTCCGAAGGTTGTTCTTGAAATCCAGCGAGAATACGCACAGAGCGGCTGTGACGCTTTGACCACAAACACCCTGACGATGAACCGTATCTTCATCGAGACACACAATTTAGGTATAGATGTACGGGAAGTAAACAGGGCAGGCGTGGAACTGGCAAGACAGGCTGCCGATAACAAACAATATGTGCTGGGAAATATCAGCTCTACAGGCCAATTACTGGAACCATACGGCGATTACTCCGAGTCCCAATTTTACGACGCATTCAAAGAGCAAGCCCAGGTTCTTGCAGAGGCGGGGGTGGATGGATTTATCATCGAAACCATCTTCTACCTGCGCGAGGCGTTGTGTGCCCTTCGAGCGTGCAAAGAAAACTTTCAATTGCCTGCAATTGTTTCCATCGCTTTCGCCACGGAAACCAAAGGAGGCAGGACCATTATGGGCAACTCGGCAGAGGACTGCGCGAAGAGTCTAACAGAGGCCGGTGCAGATGTAATCGGGGCCAATTGCGGCGACCTTGACCCGGCCCAGATGGCCGTTGTGGTATCTATGCTAAAATCCGCGACGAACAAGCCCATTTTGGCTCAACCCAACGCCGGTAAACCTCGATTAGTTGACGACAAAACGGTATTTGAGATGGCGCCAGCAGATTTTGCAGCCGGTATTGCCGAATGCCTGCAAGCCGGCGCGAGCCTTGTAGGCGGCTGCTGTGGAACTACTCCCGAGCATATTCGCGCGGTGGCTGAAATGTTGGACGAGAAGTGAGGTTTATTCCGGTCCGTTAGGCGAAACTATGGCAAATTATCATCTGGTCATCTTGAAAAAACCATACCTGGATGCGATATTGGATGGTCGAAAACCTGTCGAATCGCGTTTTTGGAAGACCAGGCGTTATGCTTTTGGCCGGGTCATAGCCGGGGACAAATTATTCTTGAAGCAAAGCAGCGGGCCGGTTTGCGCAATGGCAACCGTAGAAACGGTCAAAACCTTCGAGAACCTAACACCAGAACAAATAATCGAAATAAAAGAGCAATACAACCATCTTATCGGAGGCGCCGACGAACACTGGCAAAACAGGGCGGACTGCAAGTTCGGTCTTTTGGTCTGGCTGAAAGACATTAGAGCCATGGAGCCCGTGCGAATCCGTAAAATGGACTGGCGGGCGTGGGTGGTCCTGACAGAGAAAGAAGACTTCGGGCTGCTGAAAAATGGGTCCCCAAAAATGCCTAATAAATGAGAATTATCAGCAATTATTGCCATTTCCCCCTAAAAAACAGCAATATTACTATCTCCACAACCGTCTATAACTAAGCAATCGTGTTTTATCGGAACAAAGAGGGTTTTACTTTGAAAGGAACAAAGAATGTTAAAGAAGACTGTTCTTGTGTTTGCAATTCTGGGTTTGATGATTGCAACGCCAGCGGCCGATGCTGCGAAAGAGAAGCCAGGGAACATCATACTGTTCGGCTGGGACGGGGCGCAGCGAGACCATGTGAACGAGTGCCTGAGCCGTAAGGAACTGCCCACCCTGCAAAAGCTGATTGACGAAGGCGCCTATGTGAAGATTGACATCGAGGGAGTTACCGACACGAAGGCCGGCTGGTCCCAGATCCTCACCGGCTACTATCCGGAAGTGACCGGCGTGTATAGCAATGGCCGGTATCAATCCATCCCCAAGGGGCTGAGCATCGGCGAGCGGCTGGAGAAGCATTTCGGCCCCGATAACATTGTCACCCTTGCGGTGATCGGCAAGAAGGGCCACGTGGACGCGGACCCGCCACAGAAGATTAAGGTCAAGGAAGAGGCCGAACAACCCAAGGTCAAGAAGCCAAGAGCCAAGAAAAAACAAGCTGCTGAGACCGAAGCTGCAAAACCAAAAGCAGCTAAA
>JAOUFU010000609.1 GCA_029858035.1 Phycisphaerae bacterium | reverse complement strand
GGAAAAGGGAGAAGTGAGAAGGGGCAGAGATAGTTTTGAGTTTTAAGTGTTTAGTTTTGAGTTGGGATTGAGATTCTTCCCCTGCACTACACAGAGTGCAGGGCTAAAGGCTCGTTGCGTTCAGAATGACATTGAAGGTTACCATCCCCAAAGCCTTCGTCTTTGAGGCTGCCACCCGTCGAGTAGGTGATTTATTTAAATAAGACATCTGGATCCCTGCCCCCTGTAAATGATAAATGATAAGTTATAATTGATTATTTGTTGGAGATTGGCACGGCCATCTTCGATGGCCTCTCAATGACATTTTCTTTTGAATTCGGGGCTTTCGCGAGGTTGCGGGATTCGGATTATAGGCGAGGCCCGGCCGTTTGCGGTCCTGAAAAAAACTTTTTTTACTTGACATGCAGCAAAATGGCCTTATAATGTAGCAAAATTGTTTTATAATACCGCCCTATTTGATTTATTCGGGGGGCTGATAGGAGGACGATGCGACAGGAGCTGGTTCTATCAGCGCAGTTATCTCAAAGTATAGTAAAGGTGCGCAGTGTGCGCATTAGAAAATAACACATTTATTGCAAGGAGTGAAAAATGAAAGATCAAAGAATTTTTTTTAATGCCGGCCTTTTGGCCCTTGTAGTTTTGGTGTGCGGTCTGGGACTGACTCCATGCGCTATGGCACACTCAATAGGTGATATTTTAATGACCCCACAACCTCCGGCGGAACTGCTCGACGGTGATCCTGTCACCGTCCGATTTACCTATGTTACAGAGGAACAGCGTGGGGTGCGTATTTATGCAATTCCCTACACGAAGGGGCAGATGACCCCGGGTGCTGAGGTTTCCCAGTCACCTCTTTATCCTGTCGGGAAAGGCGAAGGTTCCACAAGCTTTACAGTTAACTCCATGGATATCATGGTCGATCAGGTCCAATTGCAGATGACTACGGCGGACCAAAGTAAGGTGCTTTGGGAACAATTGTTTGATGCGCAATACTTTTTTTATGCCCATATCTTATCCAATATTGTGATGTCTCCGCCTTCACCGGCAGGATTGCTCAACAACGAACATGTCGACATTACATTCGACTATGCTACGACGGAAGCGGGTGGAGTCCGTATTCAATCAGTTCCCTATACTGAGGGTTTCCCAAGCCCGTCTTATGGGGTTTGCCCCTCTCCTATTTATCCTGTCGGTAACGGCAATGGGGGCTGTTTTATTACAATTACATCCGGGAGTAGAGTCGTTGATCAGATCCGGCTCCGGATGTATAATGCCGATTGGAGTGTGGTGCTTCGAGAAATCTTTATACCTGTCGAATATCATTATGGCAATTCCATAACCAATATTGGGCTGGTTCCTCCTTCTCCGGCAACACTGATGCCCAATGATCCCGTCAATATCACATTTGATTATGCTGCGACGGAATCGGTGCAGATTTTTGCACGTCCCTTTAGCAATGGTTCGCTAACCCCGGGTTATTCTGCTCACGGCTCAGGATTTTATCCTGTCGGGAAAGGCAGTGGCACGGGTTACTTTAGAATTCCATACGGGAACGTGGTAGTCGACCAGATCAGATTCCAGATGAGAAATGCAGCTACAACAGTGATTTACGAATTATTTGTTCCTGTGGAATACCGCTACTGTGACGGTACGTGCGTTTGGCATGTCGATGCCGACGCGCCGGGGGCCAATACCGGCACGGACTGGACCAATGCGTTCAATCTTCTTCAGGACGCACTGGCCGTGGCCCAGGCTGGGGATGAGATCTGGGTGGCCGAGGGAGTTTACAAGACCGACCAGGGAGGCGGTCAAACACCCGGTGACCGTAACGCTTCGTTCCAGCTCGTCAGCAACATTGCTATCAAGGGCGGTTACGGCGGCTTTGGTGAACCAGAGCCAGATATCCGCAATGTCGAGGTCTACGAGACCATCCTAAGCGGCGACATCGGGACGCCGGGGAACAACTCAGATAACAGCTACCATGTGCTCACCGGCAGTGGAGCCGACGAAACAGCTCAGCTTGATGGATTTACCATAACCGGGGGCAATGCTGAAGGCTCTAATCCAACCGGACAGGGTGGCGGCATTTATATTGGTGCCGGCAGCCCAACGCTGATTAGCTGTACGTTCATCCGTAACACGGCAGTGCGCGGCGGCGCTGTATCCAATCCGAGTTATTCGTCCCAAAATCCATCGTTTATCAAGTGCAAATTCATCGGTAACTCGGCAGTGGTTGGCGGTGGAATGGAGAGCCAGGGAGGCGATCCAACACTGACCAACTGCGTCTTCAGCGGTAACACCTCTACTAACGATGGTGGTGGACTGTTTAATATGGGAACCAGTAATATTGAGTTAACGAACTGTACGTTCAGCAGTAACACCGCGGGTGGCGATGGCGGAGGTATTTATAACTCCTGGGCGACTGCGAGTGTAGAGGTCCTTAATTGTATCATCTGGGACAGTAGTGATTCCGGCGGCAGCGATGAATCCGGTCAGATTCATAATGTCGACGGCACGGTAAGCGTGGACTATACGTGCGTGCAGGGTTTGAGCGGCGGCCTTGGCGGCACGGGTAATATTGGTGGCAATCCCTTGTTCGTTGACGCCGACGGAGCCGACGATGTCGTCGGTACAGAAGACGATGACGTGCACCTTTTGGAAGGCTCGCCCTGCA
>JAOUFU010000608.1 GCA_029858035.1 Phycisphaerae bacterium | reverse complement strand
GACTCGGGATAAAACCAATATTCTATCTGCACCGCGAAGACCGCCTGCTGTTCGCGTCCGAAATCAAGGGGATACTCTGCGACCCAAGCGTCGAGCGCCAGGTAGATCTGAACGCTCTGCATCACTATTTATCATTCAACTACACCCCGGCCCCTTATACGCTTTTTCATGGCATTCGCCAGCTCCAGCCTGCTCATTACCTGCTGGTTGATAAAAGCGGCCAATCCAAGATGGAAGCATACTGGGATATTTCTTATCAGGAGAAACGCAGTGGAAATGAATCAGAACTCCTCAATGAATTTGAACACCAGCTTTCAGAAGCCGTAAAAAAACAGTTGGTCAGTGATGTTCCACTGGGAGCTTTTTTAAGCGGCGGTGTTGATTCCAGTTCCATAGTGTACTGGATGTCACATCATGCCGACAAACCTGTTAAAACGTTTTCCATCGGTTTTCATGAGAAATCATTCAATGAGCTGAACTATGCCCGCAAAGTCGCCGACCTATGCAGAACCGCTCACCATGAATACGTTGTCACGCCAGATGCAGCCAGTGTGCTGCCAAAAATTGTCTGGCATGCCGAGGAGCCAACCGCTGATTCGTCAATGTTGCCGGTTTACTACTTGTCACAAATGACCCGGCAAAGGGTCACCGTGGCACTCTCAGGGGACGGTGCCGATGAAATCCTCGCAGGTTATGAGACATATCCAGCTTATTACCTATCAAAACTTTACCGGTTAGTGCCATCTCTGATACGCCGAACCTTCCTGCGCCCCGCGGTTGAGCGATTACCTGTGATCCATTCCAAGATGAGTTGGGATTTTAAACTCAAGATATTTGTGCGCGGCGCAGAGCTGGATTATGAAGCCGGACATGCCTACTGGAGGACGATTTTCGACGAGGAGGCAAAAAGGGAAATTTATGCAACTGAGGTGCTTCGCTCTCTAAGAGAAGTGAACACCCTTGAGCTTTACCGGTCCATGTTTGACCAAAGCGACAGCATGCATCCCCTGGATCGCATGTTATATGTCGACACACGCTTATACCTGCCAAACGATATGTTGACCAAAGTGGATCGAATGAGTATGGCAAACTCATTAGAAGTGCGGGTGCCATTTTTGGACCACCATCTGGTGGAATTTGTGGCTTCATTACCCCCAAGGCTTAAGCTGAGGTATATATTTACTGGAAAGTATGCCCTCAAAAAAGTTTTGCGCCGTGCCATGCCTGAAATTCCCGTTGGAAGAAAGAAGCAGGGATTTAACATCCCGAAGGGCATCTGGTTTAGGGGCGAATTAAGAGATTTTGTTCTTGACCACCTTTCGCCCCAGCAGATCAATCGCATGGGGCTCTTCAAACCAGAAAAGATATCGCAATTGATCAACGAGCATCATGCAGGTAAAAAAGATAATAGCCATCAATTATGGGGATTGTTATACCTTTCGTTGTGGTGGCAGCAGTTCATGATCGATAACAAAACAACGATCCATACACTATCATAAATTGGTTTTAGGAATGAACACTTCTAGCGAATGCCAACAGAATTCAAGCAAGGTGAAAAGGTTAACGCGTGCCCTGAAGCTGGTAAAAGTTTTCTGTGTCAAGAATTGCCGAGAAATTTTTGTTTCACCTAAAGTATTCCAAACTATTCAACAATGGTGCTAGAAAGGAGTGCAGGCTACCCTACAAAATTCAATATCTTAGGGCTTATCAATTATCGATACAACATCCTCGGCATACTACTTTTAGTCCTTTTTATATCCCATGCCATCAATGGGCAGTGGGTTGGAGACTTCTGGGAACACAGCGCTGTGGTTCGAGAACTGTCAACCGCCCCTCTTAACCCCAAACACTCCCAGTTACTGCTGGACGTGCCACAACCATTGTACTCACCGTATTCACTAGGTGTTGCTCTAATTTCCAGGATCATGGGGATAGATGCTATAACGGCGCTCTCCATAGCAGGAATTATTAACCTTCTTTTCTTCTTGATTAGCCTAAAGCTCTTTGTATCCTCATTATTTCCAAAATATGCCGAGGCGACATCATTTTATACTTTAGTTTTCACCTTGCTATTATGGGGGCAGGAGATAAATCCATGGGATTGGAGTGGATTTTTTCATTTAAAGGTTTTAGGATATGTTCTGCCTTATCCTTCTACCTTTACAATTTCTCTCGTTTTTACTGAGTTTTATGTATATATTGCGCTAATAAAGTCTAGGAACCATTTGTGGTACTTCCCTGTTTTTGGATTGGCAACTGTTATTCTAATTAGCCACCCATTCTCCTTCATACCATTATGTATAGGTCTCGCGGCAATCACGTTGGGGTTTGGCCGATTCCCCCTCCGCGAATTTGCTGCTTTACTCCTCCTACTGTTTGCAGTATTAATTTTTGCCGCCCTT
The DNA here is from genome assembly GCA_029858035.1 of Phycisphaerae bacterium. GTDB lineage: Bacteria > Planctomycetota > Phycisphaerae > Sedimentisphaerales > Anaerobacaceae > CS2-K091. The sequence continues at coordinate 275 of JAOUFU010000608.1, read as the reverse complement.
TGGCCTTATTATCCTCTTATCCAATTGTTCTTAAAGGAATCATATGCTTACAACGCAACCCATATTGCGATGTATCAACATGTGGTGAAGCGTATTCTCCCATCGTTAATTGGGATTCCTTCTCTATTATTTGATAACTAAATCAAACAAAAACCATCCATTAGGTTTAATGTTCGCCTTGCTTGTACTTGTGTATGTATTTGGTAAATTTTCAAACCTATGGGCTTATGGAAGAGTAATATCGTTCATTGTCCTTATCCTTCATATTGCACTTG
>JAOUFU010000607.1 GCA_029858035.1 Phycisphaerae bacterium | reverse complement strand
CCCTGCCGATATCACCAACTTTGCACTTTTACCCACCACCAGGACTATTTTTTTTCAAGAATCTACAATTGCCTCTCTTTCGGCCGGCGCCGCAATTGGATTGGTAATATCCTTGGTGCTCCTCGTAACTGGTATAATTAAAAGAAGTTATGAATCCGAAGACCTTCAGGACTTACCGGACAAGCAGCAGTCGACCAATGAGCAGGATTTTAACCATCGCCTGGAAGTTTTCAGGGAAATCGTTTTCTTGCTGCCGATTATCGTCTGTTCAGCGGCTGTTTATTTGTTTATCAGGCAGTATTCCTGGTGGGTGAATTTTACACAACATCCTGTCATAGCAGGACTTCTGGGCAGTCTCTGGGGCTACTTTGTCGGCTGTGGGGTCGTCTGGGCAACCCGCATTTTCGGCACTCTGGCCTTTGGAAAAGAGGCAATGGGACTCGGTGATGTGCATTTAATGGGAGCCGCAGGGGCCGTCATCGGTGCCCCTTTCGTAATTGTGGCTTTCTTTATCGCTCCTTTTTTTGGCCTGACCTGGGTCGGCGTCCAAAGGTTTTTTAAAAAAATTCGACAAATTCCTTATGGTCCTTTCTTGTCTTTGGGCGTACTGGTTGTTATTATCTTACAGAATAAGATTTTCAGTTACCTGAATTCTGTTTTTTGGCGTTAAAAATTAACAAATAAAAGCCAAATCGCCGATGTTAATGATGTTAATAAGGAGATATCGAATGAACGCTGCCAACAAAACCAAAAGATTTTCTTCCGACAGGCTAAAGATAATCGCTTTGTTAACCTGTCTTGTCACTGTTACTCTTTTTTCCGGATGTACTGATTGGAAGAAGAAGTACGAAGGCCAGCTTGCTGTAAGCAAGAATCTGGAGGGTCTGCTTATGAGCGAAAGGGCGGATAAGTCGCAACTTGCCGAGCAGAATCAGAAAACAATTGATGAGCTCCAAAGGCAGATTGCCGAACTCAACAGATCGCCGGCCGAAGCCACCGGTTTCGGACAGGGTTATGATGTGAAGTTTGATCCTTCCGCCGGTACAATTACAGTAACCCTTCAGAATACCATACTATTTAGTTCCGGGCAGGCTACACTCAAAAAAGCGACCAGTAGTGAGCTTGACCATATTCAGTCGGTTTTGCAGCAGAAGTATTCTAACAACCCCATAGACGTTGTGGGCCATACGGATACCGACCCTATAAAGAAATCAAAATGGAAGGACAACCTCGAACTTTCGGCCCAACGTGCCCTCACCGTGGTTAGATACCTTATCGGACGCGGCGTCGATGAAAAAAGGATCCGGGCCGTTGGCTGCGGGTCCGCAAGGCCGGTCGCTTCAAATTCAACAGCCGGTGGTAAGGCGAGAAATCGAAGAGTTGAGATTGTTGTTTATGTCAGATGAGTCACGGTCCGTGATGTGATTCGAGATTTGCCCAATTTTATCGACGCTTTGAAAATGTAGCAGTTCTTAGCGCACCGTTTTTGTAGACGTAAACTGTAATAGCTCCATCTCTGGCCGTATAGAATGATTTTGCTTTGTCATTTCCCTTGATTGCCTGCAGCCTTTCGTATTGGGCCCGGCTGCAGCTGCTTATCGAAATGCCGGCCTCAAGCCTTTCGAGAAAATCGGCTTCTAACGTTTTAGCTGAGCCGTGATGGGGAGCAACTACCACATCTACTTTTAGGTCGGGAAAAAGCTCGAGAATTTTCCGCTGTGCAAATTTCTCAATGTCCGAACATAACAGTATTTTCCGCCGGGAGGCGTGCTGTGCACTGCCCCCGAACTCAATCAATGAAACCATCGATTTATCATTATCACCCAGCGTTTTGTCCTCGTATATTTGTTCGGTAGGCCAGATTATTTTAATCTTTGCTTTGCCGCCGACGCTGAAATTCCTGCCTGCCTGTTGTAATTCATGGCCTTGTTCCCTTAGCCATGTTTTGAGAAATTCTGCTGTTCCCCACTCATCTGTCCTGCTTAAAAATGCCTTGTTAGTATAAACACCGCCGACTTTGCAGCTCTCAACAATCTCAGGTATTCCGTTAATGTGGTCTACATCATTATGGCTTATGATAATTGCGTCGATTTTATTTATTCCCTTGTAGTGCAGGAACGGAGCGACGATTCGCCTGCCGATGTCACTTTTATAAAGTGAGCCTGCATCAAACAAAACATTGGCCCTGCCGGGTAGCTGGGCAAGTATTGCCTGGCCATGCCCGACGTCCAGACAGCTGATAACCATGTCGTTTCGGTACGTCCTTTGCCATTTTGTAACACCTATGAAAACAATTACCGCCAGAGCCAACACAGTACAGATTACCTTTTTTGTTAAAGGGCGCCGAATATAAACCAGGCCGGCAAAAAGAACCAGGCAGTAATACAAAATTATTAATGCCGGGGACACATGACCAATAAGTATCTGTGAAATGTTCAGATGGGCCAGCAGCTTTACAATCACAATAAGAGCGTCGCTTAATCCTGTTACTATTATGCCCAACAACCACGCTGCAGTTGGCAGCAGAAAAGACAGGATTATTTTCAAATATCCGATGGTCAAAATTAAAGCCACAAATGGAAAAGCAACCACAGTCCACAGACTCGTGAGGGGATTTATAGTGTAAAAATGGTATAATAAAATCCCGGCACCGCCCACCCACGCAGTAACGCCTGTGGAAAATAATCGCAAT
>JAOUFU010000606.1 GCA_029858035.1 Phycisphaerae bacterium | reverse complement strand
TAACAGTATCGGGCATAATCCAAGACTGATGGATAAGCACTTCAGAGTTATCAGCGATCTGGACCTGAACGGCCTGAAGTACTATATGATTGCTAACGGACCTTATGTGTTCAGCGGAACCTTTGACGGAGCGGGTCATACAATCAGCAATATTTTGCTCGAGTCCGGATTGAACTTGTCGTATATCGGCTTTATAGGAACTCTTAAGGGAACCGGAGCTTCTATACAAAACCTTACTTTGGCTGAGCCAAATGTCGTCTTTGACTGGGGTGGGAGAGTAGGTTCGCTAACGGGATGGAATGAAAATGGTACTATAACCAACTGCCACGCGGTCAATACCCATGTTGTGGGCGTTCTTGGTGTAGGCGGCCTTGTGGGTGTAAATTACATGTATGGCAGGATATCGGGCTGTTCAGCAACAGGCGATGTCTCAGGGAGGACCATTCTCGAATCTTCTTCTATCGGTGGGCTGGTAGGTGAGAATTCTTTCTGGTCGGAAATTAACAGCAGCTACACAAAATGTAATGTCTCCGGCGATTATTCCGTTGGAGGTCTTGTCGGTACAAACGCGATATACGGTACACTTACAAATTGCTATTCACAAGGTAATGTTACAGGGACAGAGGAACGTATAGGAGGCCTTGCCGGGAGAAACATGAACTGGACCGAGTCAAACTATTGTTATTCAAGCTCCGTCGTTACAGGACCTGCAGGAACTAACTCTGTTGGCGGATTTGTGGGAGAGTTGTACGGTTCTGAATCCTTTACGGCGTGTTGCTGGGACAGCGAGATAAATCCAGATGTAAACGGCATTGGAAACCGGGTAGATCCTAATGTTGTCGGTGAGAGTACGGCGAACATGCAGGCTGAGAGCACGTTTACCGACGCCGGGTGGGATTTTATAGGCGAGACAGTCAACGGGCCGAATGATATATGGGACATCTGCGAGGGGATGAATTATCCAAAGCTGTCCTGGCAGATTCCCCCTCTGGGGGATTTCGGCTGTCCGGATGGTGTAAATTTCTTCGATTATTCGTTTTTCGCATCACACTGGGATGAGGAAAACTGCGCTGCATCGAATGATTGCGACGGCAGAGACTTGGACCTGCTCGGCTCCGTAGATATCAAGGACCTTAGAATCTTTGCTGATAACTGGCTGGCAGGCTTTTAAGTATTGATTACTGATTATTGATTAATGATTATTTTTTGAGATTATCACGTCACTTTACTCCTCGAAAAGCCGGTGGCGACCGACCGATTATCGAATATTTCGGGATTGCCGTGCTGTCTGTTCTGGGATTGACACATTCAGCAGGGCCGTTAGCGTTATACTTGCGGCCTTTTTTTCTTGCGCATAGCAGGGCCGGACACCGAAAAAACCTTCCACAATCGCCCTATAAAACCTTTCGGCTTTTGGCCAAACACCCACAAATTGGCTTATTTAAGGCCGATTTACGGTTATTTTGTTTGATTCGGAAGGCATTTTCGGTATAATACTTTCAACACTCCACGGAAGGGGGTAGTCAGCCACAGGATGGGGATTGAGCAGTACTAACTGAGAATCAGTAACATTGGGGAGGTTGTGCATCGATGAAGGGGAGTAGAACAGGTTATTGGGGTGTATTTTTAGGGCAGAAAGTTATCGTCGCCGCAGTTTTGCTTGCGATAATCGTCCCTGTGGTCAGCCGGGTTTTCGGTGCGGTTTTAGCACAGGCGGGCGGCCGGCTAACATTACTCAGCGCTACTACTACAGGGGCGGACAGTGTCATCCCATCCGCTGTAAATGAGTCTGTAACGAACACTGCGCCCCAACAGATGAGCCAATGGCAAACGGTGCGGATGCGTGTAACCGCCTATTGCGCCTGTAGAAGATGCTGCGGCAAATTCGCGGATGGTATAACGGCCTGCGGTCACAAAATCCGGCGGGGTGATACCTTCGCGGCCGCCGACAAAAGATATTCCTTCGGTACTGAAATGGTCGTGGCCGGCTACAACAACGGCAAGCCCATAAAAGTCCTCGACAGAGGCGGCGCTATCCGTGGAAATAAGCTCGACGTTTTCTTCAACTCACACAGGGAAGCCCGGAAATGGGGCGTTAAATATATCGACGTAAAGGTACGCCGCAGTTCCGAAACACTATAAGATGCGTACCGGTCTATTGGAGAATGTCGAAAGAGAACCGTTACTAACTCAACTGGAAGCGGCGGCACTTCATATTTTCACTTACCATGCTGGATATATTCAGAGCTTTCCTTATACAACTCTTGCAGTTATCCGGATCTTGCTGTAATGATCAGCGTCAGGCCGACTATGAAGAATATAAACATCAATGCGAGCAGTTTATTCGTACCTGTAGGTGCTGTTTTGAACTCCTTCCAGATGAATACGCCCCAAAAGGCAGCTATCATCGTGGCTCCCTGACCGAGGCCGTACGAGATTGCATAACCGGCCGAGTCCCCGGCAAGAATGCTAAACGACATTCCAACGCTCCAAATCATCCCTCCGATGATGCCGACCAGATGAAGTCTCGGATTGCCTTTCTTGAAATAATCCGTTAAGGGGACGGGTTCCCCTGCAAAAGGCTTGTACATAACGATCGTGTTAAATACAAAGTTGGAAGCAAAAAGGCCGAGAGCGAAAAGCACCAAGGCCGTGTAAGGCGTCAATTTGCCGGCTTCGGTTGGCAGGGCAAG
>JAOUFU010000605.1 GCA_029858035.1 Phycisphaerae bacterium | reverse complement strand
GGGGCGGGTTTGTGCGGGGCCTGTACGGTTATTGTTGACAATGAGGCCATCCGCTCGTGCCGCCTGCCTGTTAAAGCCGTTGAGGGAAAAGAGGTCCTTACTATCGAAGGATTAACGAGTAATGGAAAGCTCCACCCGATTCAGGAGGCCTTTGTTAAGCACGATGCCCTTCAATGCGGTTTCTGTACGCCCGGTATGATTCTAAATGCTTATAGTTTGCTGCTAAGAAATTCTCAGCCCACTGAGGCAGAAATAGTCCAGGGTATGGAGAACAATCTATGTCGATGCGGCGCACACACGCGTATCGTCGATGCTATTCAAACGGCGGCCAAAGAGATGAAAGGAGTTGAGTCAAGATGAAAGAAGACCAATATTTAGAGCTTGATTTCAGTGATATCATCGCTGATCCACATCTTAGCCGTCGGGAATTCGTGAAGCTTCTAGGCGGCGGAATCATAATCCTTTTCTTTTTTGGAGATCGGTCTCTACTGGAGGCGCGAAGAGGCGGCAGAGGATATCCGGACGACTTTAATGCTTATCTTAGAATCGGAGAAGACGGCAGAGTTACCTGCTTTACCGGTAAAATTGAGATGGGCCAGGGAGTCGTAACTTCCCTGGCACAGATGTTAGCCGATGAAATTGATGTAACCTTAGAATCGGTCGATATGGTTATGGGAGATACATCTCTATGTCCTTGGGACATGGGCACTTTCGGCTCCATGACCACCCGTTTCTTCGGGCCGGCCCTTAGAGCGGCAGCAGCAGAAGCCAGGGCCGTCTTAATAGAGCTGGCAGCCGAGCATCTTAAAACACCAAAGGACAGGTTGAAAGCAAAGGAAGGGATAATATTCGACAAAACTCAAAATAAGAGTCGTGTTACATACGCCGAACTGGCTAAAGGGAAAACGATTGCAAGGCGGGTGAAGGCCAAATCCACCTTAAAAACGCCATCCGAGTTCAATATAGTCGGCAAACCTGTTTTACGCCGGGATGCCTTGGAAAAAGTCACCGGCAAGGCAGAGTTTGCAGGCGATATCAAGCTTCCGGGTATGTTGTATGCAGAAATTTTGAGGCCTCCGGCTCACGGTGCGAAGTTAAAAAGCGTTGACACGTCAGCCGTTGAAAAAATGGCCGATGTTCGATTAGTACGAGATGGCGATATGATTGCCGTGCTATGTAAAACACCGGACGAAGCGAAAAGCGCCCTGACAAAAATCAAAGCCGAATTTGATGTTCCCCAGGCAACGGTCGACGATAAAAATATCTTCGAGCATTTAGTAAAAAGCGCTCCAAGGAGCAATGTAGTGGACCGGGGCGGCGATATCGAGAGCGGAGAAAAACTTGCCGATACTACAATTGAGGAAACGTACCTGAACAGCTATGTCGCTCATGCCGCCATAGAAACACATACGGCTTTGGCTAAAGTTGAAGACGACAAAGTAACCGTCTGGGCATCTACTCAAGGTCCTTTCAGGGTAAAGGACCAGGTCGCAGGCGCCCTTGGCCTTTCCTCTCAGAATGTACGGGTCATTACTCCATTTGTCGGAGGAGGATTCGGCGGCAAGACCAGTGCGCCACAAGCTGTAGAGGCGGCCCGGCTGGCAAAAGCAGCCGGAAAACCTGTCCAGGTCGCATGGAGCCGGGCAGAGGAATTCTTCTATGATACCTTTAGACCGGCAGCGGTAGTTAAAATAAAATCGGGAATTACAAAGACAGGTGAAATTGTTCTTTGGGATTATGGCGTTTATTTTGCCGGCTCAAGAGGTTCCCAGCATTTTTATAACATACCTCATCATCGAACGGCAACTTTTGGAGAATGGATGGGAGGTTCCTCTGGTGCACATCCCTTTGGCACTGGAGCCTGGCGCGCACCGGCGAATAACACCAATACTTTCGCCAGAGAGTCGCATATTGATATTATGGCTTCCAGAGCAAAGATAGATCCCGTGGAGTTCCGTCTAAAGAACCTAAAGGACACACGGATGCGCAGAGTTCTACAAGCGGCAGCGAAGAAATTCGGATGGTCCCCGTTAAAATCGCCCAGCGGCCGGGGCATCGGCGTTGCCTGTGGTATTGATTCGGGCACCTATGTGGCACATATAGCGGAAGTTGAGGTTGATAAGAAAACAGGACACGTTCAGGTCAAGCGTGTCGTATGTGCTCAAGATATGGGGCTGGTGATTAATCCCCAGGGAGCTAAAATACAGATGGAAGGTTGTATCACAATGGGATTAGGATATGCCCTGACTGAAGAGATTCATTTCAAGGGCGGCGAAATCTTTGACCGGCTCTTCACAACATATAAAATACCACGCTTCTCGTGGCTGCCGAAGATCGAAACAGTCCTTGTGGAGGCAGATGATATTTCTGCCCAGGGAGGTGGTGAGCCCGCCATTATCTGTATGGGTGCGGTCATTGCCAACGCTGTTTACGATGCAACAGGTGCCAGATTGTTCCAGCTACCCATGACCCCGGAACGGCTTAAGGAGGCAATGACAAAGCACGCTTAGTATTCAGCTCTAACGGCATAAGAAAGGCTTCGATATAACGACCATCCTCAGCGATGTTGAAAAGATGATATATGTGCCCTTGCCCCCAGGATTTTAGGGATTTGCTGTTCCGGGAGAAGGCGCAGCCCCTTTCCAGTTGGCTACGTCGTTGCCATAATTGCTCGGCACCCTGCGAGAAAGCGATT
>JAOUFU010000604.1 GCA_029858035.1 Phycisphaerae bacterium | reverse complement strand
CCTGAATAAGTCGTACGCATTTACCATCCCGCAGGTCAATTGCCGGTATGATATACATCACCGAATCCCTAAAAATATTTTATTCTTATAAGCCATGATAACAATCAACAAAATTTTAGATAAAAGCTCTTATTGTTTCAACATATTTGTCTCATAATTGCATTATTGCAAAACTTACCCAGCGGCAGGGTACCATTGTTGCCCATAATGTTTGTTCCGGGCTTAATATTCTTGCAATTTCACCGAGTCAGGTGTATAAGTTATTTTTTCCGTTGTTATGGAGAGGTGTCGGAGTGGCTGATCGAGCCGGTTTCGAAAACCGGTGTGCCCTTTTAGGGTACCGCGGGTTCGAATCCCGCCCTCTCCGGTAAATTTTACCGGTCATTTTGATTTTTGCGGCCACGATTGGATTTTTTGTGTGAATATCCCTTTGGGCCATTCCAAACTGCCACTTTACACCAATATGTTCAACAAAAATGCTCGCTTAGGTATCTTATATGTAGTTTTCTATGACGATCGAAAAACCATCCGTATTTTCAACATCTCGCTGAATATTCCCGGACCTTCCTCGGTAAATATTCCGCCCGCAAGATCTGTGTTTCCACAGGTTTATCCGGTAAGCCATCCACCGTCAACCATACAGGATCACCCCACCGTTAAAACTCATCGTAAAAGATGTCATCTGTTTCTTTTTCCTTGAGCACCCGTGTCACGGCCTCAATCATCAGCGGCGGCCCACAGAGAAACGCCTGTCTCGGGACTCCGGATTCGATGTGTTTGTCAACCGACAGATGGATGAAGCCCGTCTCCCCGTCCCATTTTTCGCCCTTTTCAAGCTCATCGGAAAGTGCATAGACCACGTGGAAATTCGGGTGCTCTTTGCTGAACTGCTCCCATTCCTCGAGATAAAATATGTCACGCGTCGTCCGGCACCCGAAGAACAGCCAGCAGACCCGCTCAGGCCACTTGTCATAAAGGGACAGTATGATATCTCTCATTGGCGCCATGCCGCAGCCCCCGCCGACGCAAACGATTTCCACTGATGGGTCTTCGTTGAGCCAGAACTCACCGTATGGTCCCGTAAAATAGACGGTGTCTCCGGGCTGTACATTGTGCAGATATGTCGAGCCGATTCCGCCGGGTATCAATCTGACAACAAGCTGGACAATATTTGGTTCATAATCAGGCGAGCTGATTGAGTATGCCCGGAAGACCGGCCCTTCGGGTGAAGGGGCCTGAACCTGGACATACTGTCCGGGCCGCTGCAAAATCTCGGCAGGGTCTTCGAGGCGAAGGCGTATCTCCTTCATATCGTACGTCAGATCGACAGAGCTTTCTACCTTAGAGGTGAACATCCTGACATTCAAGAGGTCCGTGGGTATCCTGACATAAATGTCCTCACGAATTTTGACCTGGCAGGCCAGGCGAATGTTCGATCGAATCTCTTTGCGTGTCAGGTAGGGCGTTTCAGTGGGCAGCACGGGCCCGCCGCCGGATGTGATGGTAATCTTGCAGTGCCCACAGGAGCCTTTGCCTCCACACGCCGACGGTATAAATATCTCATTGGCATAGAGACTGGACAACAGTGTCTGACCACCGTCAACTTCAAGCGGTTTTTCGCCCGCGTTAATGTCGAGCTTGCAGATGCCGTAGTTTATCAGCAGCCTCTCGGCTATCATTAACATAGCTGCCAGCGCCACGGTCAGGCCTGCAAACGATATTACGGACAACAGGTAAATCATTGACAACTCCTATTGGATGGACACCATTCCCGCAAAGCCCATAAAGGCCATAGCAAGCACACCCGTAACAACCATCGCTATTGGCACACCCTGGAACGGCTCCGGGATATTGCTGTACCTCATTTTCTGTCTCAGGCCGGCCAACAGCACAATCGCCACCGCCCATCCGAGACCAGCGCCAAGCCCAAAGCCGACTGACTGTATAAAACTGTATTTGCGGATGATCATGAATAAAGAGGCGCCGAGAATAGAGCAGTTGACCGTTATCAAAGGCAGGAATATGCCTAATGCAAAGTAAAGACGGGGGCTGAACCGCTCGACAAACATCTCGACGAGCTGCACGAAGGCCGCAATGACCGCTATGAAGACAATGAACTGCAAATGAATGAGACCGAAAGGCGCCAGGACGAAATGATAAATGATATAATTCAGTATCGTCGTCGTAATCATAACGAAAGTAACCGCTGTCCCCAGTCCGAGGGATGTCCGTATCTGGCCGGAGCAGGCGATAAACGAACACAGGCCCAGGAAGTTGGTCAGCAGTATATTGTTTGTAAATATCGCCGCGATAAATATAACAAATGCCGATGTCTCGCTCATGGTTTTTTCTCCTCAGGAACCGGGCCTTTAATCCAGTTAAAAATACCGATTGCGATACCGAATGCAAAAAATGCACCCGGGGCCAGAATCATCAATTGATTCGGTGTATACCATTCGCCGCTGAGCACCTTGTATCCGAAGATTTCTCCGGCGCCCAGCAGCTCTCTGGAGAATCCAATGATTGCCAATACCGCCGCGTATCCGATGCCGTTGGCCAGACCATCGATAATGGAGAGGACAGGCGGATTTTGCAGGGCAAAGGCTTCGGCGCGGCCCATAACGATGCAATTTGTGATTATCAGGCCGACATAAGGACCGAGCTGCTTTGACATGTCCCAGTAGAAGGCCTTGAGGAACTGG
>JAOUFU010000602.1 GCA_029858035.1 Phycisphaerae bacterium | reverse complement strand
TGTTTTGGCATAATATTGGCTTTAATTGGCTTTGATTGGCTTTAATTGGCTTTGATTGGCTTTGAATTGGCTTTAATTGGCTTTGAATTGGCTTTGTTTTCCTAATTGACCAAGTGTCCAATTGGTCATAATCCTTTGTTAATACTTTAGTTACGTTCAACTTGACTTTTCGGAAATTGGCTTTGTTTTGTATAAAAAGGTTATTTTTTCGTACGTAATCTTTCGTACTTCGTAAGTCGTTTATTAATCGCAGATTACGCTGATTAAAGGGATTTTTTAACCACAAAAATGCACAAAAGACACAAAGGAGCGAATTTTTTACCGCGGAGAACGCAGAGATCGCGGAGGTTTTTGGCCGGCTAAATAAGTGTTTTTTATCCATTTAATACACCAAAATGTTTAAAACATTGGCTTTTATGATGCAAAATAATGCTTTTTTGTGTATCTGCTGATACTATGACCTTGCTGCGCTGCAGCTTACGACGTGCGGTTCTGCCGCTAAATTCCTGCCCTTTTCAGGGCGATTGTAATTATACCAAACTCGGCCGGAATGTTCAATAAAAATATAACTTTTTTAATATAAATTTACTGCGGATTTATAATCAACATTTTGCAGGTTGGGAACGGCTATAAGGTGTAATGTTTTTGTTGGACAAAGCCGGTTTGGATTGGTAGATTGTTGGCTTACAGGACGCAGATATATTCATTCTTTCCCACCCGCGTATGGAAAAAATAAGGTGTAAGAAATGGTTCCTCAACAGCATTTGATCCTAAGTTGGGTGTTGTCGAATTTAAATTATGATAAAAGAAGGGACAGGATCGTAACCACTATTTGCGGAGTTGTGCCGGATTTTGACGGATTAGGTGTTATACTCGATAAGATTCGAGGGGATGGAACATATAATTACTATTTTTTATGGCACCATAAAGCAGGACATAATATCCTGGTATTTTTCATCCTGGGGATAATTACATATTTTATATGTAAAAGAAAGATTCTGCCGGTCTTTGTGGGGGCGATTGCATTTTTAACTCATATTTTCCTTGATCTGGCAGGTTCGGGAGGGCCTGACGGCTCTGTATGGGCGATGTGGCCGTTATGGCCTTTCAGCGAATATAGAGTATCTGTAAGCTGGCAATGGTCATTAAACGACTGGAGAAATACGTTAATTACGGCAGTTTTTGTTGTTATTATGATAATAATCGCAGCTAAAAAGAGACGTTCTTTCCTTGAAGTATTTTCGCGTAGATTTGACAGGTATTGTATTAATATAGTTGAAGGTATTATTAAAAGAAAAAACACGTAGCAAATCGTAGCTGGCGATTCTTATTTGTTCTTTCCCACTCATGTATGGAGGGCGGTCGGTTTATCTCAAAGTTGGATGTATTCTTTTGGGTCGAAGTTTGTTTCCATCGTCCAGGTTGTGGCCTTTGCATTTTGGAGTCGGCAGATGACCATGACCTCGTAGCCGGCGCTTTCGACCCAGGGCTTTAGAAACGGGAAGGCTTCCACGACCTGCTTTTTGAGGTCCAAATCATCGAGCATCTCGACGGCGCCTTCGATCCTGACCTGCATTCCCGGCTCGGCATTATAAAAGCACAGCTCGGCGGCCGGGTTGGACCGGAGCTGCCTGCAGACGGCCTTATCCCGGCCGGTACAGAAAATAATTCCATCGGCATCCGCTTTATAGAGCATAATCATTCGCACACGCGGCTGACTGCCGTCAATTGTGGCAAGACTGAAGACGGGGTTCTTTGTGACAAATTCGAAGACTTCTTCTTTGGTCATAATCGAGCTTCCTTCTGGTATAGTTATTTAGTGATTATTTCTCTGCCATTCATATATGGGCGAAGGACTTCGGGTATTGTTATCGAGCCGTCGGCGTTCTGGTAGAGTTCCAGAATCGGTATCAGGATTCGAGGGCTTGCAATTACAGTGTTATTTAGCGTATGACAGAACAGATTTTTCTTTGTTGCGGGGTCTTTATATCGAAGGTTTAATCTTCTTGCCTGAAACTCGTAGAATTTACTTGCGCTGTGCGTCTCGCAGTAGTTTTCCCGCGAGGGCATCCACGCCTCTATATCGAATTTTTTCACCTGGCCGCGACCTAAATCGCCTGTACATACGTTGGCAACGCGGTAGGGCAGATCTAACGCTTTCATAACGGCCTCTGCGTTGGCTAAAATCTCATCATGGAACTTGTTGCTAACTTCGGCGCTGTTTTCACAGATGACCACCTGCTCGATTTTGTCAAACTGATGGATTCTGTAAAGTCCGTAAGTATCTTTACCCGCTGCGCCCGCTTCACGCCTGAAACAACTTGACATCGCAACATATTTTAACGGCAGCTCTTTGGCCTTTAGAATCTCGGCCATGTGATAGGCGGTCAAGGGCACCTCGGCGGTCCCGGCCAGGTTGAGCCGGTCTTTTTCCATTTGGTATGTCTGGTCCTCGGAGCCCGGGAAAAAGCCGGTGCCTGTCATCGTTTCATCTTTCATAAGGACCGGCACCGAGAAGGGGACATATCCCCTGCCCACCATATAGTCCATAGCGAACCGCAGGACGGCCCAGTGCAGCAGGGCACCATCGCCCTTTAAGATATAGTTTCTGGAGCCTGCTAATTTCACGCCCCGTTCGATATCTATAATGTCCAAATCGAGACCTAACTGTACGTGGTCTTTCGGCTCGAAATCGAACTGCCTTAC
>JAOUFU010000601.1 GCA_029858035.1 Phycisphaerae bacterium | reverse complement strand
CTTGATATTAGTACAAAATTGCAGTTATCTCAGGTCCGCGCTATGTTGGAGTTATCTGCAATTTTGAAGGGAAAGGTTCACCAGCCGCGGCTTTTTGCTAAAACCATAGAATTTTTCATACCAAAGATGCCGTTAAATAATATTAAATTACATGTACACCAAAAATCCTATTTATAATCCCACCTAATCTTTCTCTTCTGCCTGTTTTTAAGGGAATTAATGAAAACTATCTCCCTTGACAACAGCCCACAATGTAGTACCTTAATCCATAATATTAAGAAAGCGTGCTAACTTTTGCCTGGCTACTAATGTGTTTTTTCATTAAACTGATTACACTTCTTGACATAGTCAGCTCCACATACGTATTTGCCAACGCGTTTCTTAGGGGTTATTCTATTAAGGTTAACAAGAAATTACATAAGTCTTATTCACTTTAATCGGAGGTTAAATCAGTTTGAACTTTATGGTTAATGTCCTTGCGGCATCTTGCGATCTCCTTATTGATTCATCGGTATATATTATTTTCGGCCTGATTGTTGCCGGATTGTTACGCATATTTCTCAACCCGAGCTCTGTGGCCAGACACCTCGGACAGGGTCGGTTTGTTTCTGTGCTCAAAGCTTCTATTCTGGGTATTCCCATACCGTTGTGATCTTGCGGTGTGTTACCTGCAGCCGTGTCGCTGCGGAAACAAGGTGCCAATAATGGGGCGACCACGGCATTTCTCATATCCACTCCGGAATCCGGCGTAGATTCCATATCCATAACCTATGCCTTACTGGATCCCATAATGACTGTTATGCGTCCCCTGGTGGCGTTTGTTACGGCTACGGCAGCCGGTATTGCTGAAAATCTTTTTAACCCTAAAGCCTCTGACAACAAAATTACACCCGATCTAACCTGTCCGGTTGATGGCTGCTGTGATGGCGTCAACTGTTCACCCGAGGTACACAAGTATCATCACACGTTTTTAGAAAAGCTTCGGGCAGGATTTCGCTTTGCTGTTTTCGATCTCTGGGCTGATCTGGCTGCCTGGTTTGTCGTGGGCCTTTTATTGGCCGGACTAATAACCGTGCTCATTCCCGATGATGTTTTTAGCAAATATCTGGGAACCGGCCTGCCTGCCATGTTGTTGATGCTGGCCGTTGCTACCCCTTTATATATTTGTGCAACTGCTTCCACCCCAATTGCGGCTGCCCTAATTTTAAAAGGCGTCAGTCCCGGGGCTGCTCTGGTTTTTTTAATCGCCGGTCCGGCGACCAATATAGCTTCACTGACCGTTTTAACAGGAGTTTTGGGGAAACGAGCTACTGCGATTTACCTCACCACTATCGCCGTATCAGCAGTCTTTTTCGGACTCGTTGTTGATCAGATTTATGTGTCGTTTGGCCTATCTGCTCAGGCCATGGTCGGTCAGACCTCTGAAATTATGCCTATGTGGGCCGGTCTGGCCGGAACGTTGATCATCATGTTCATTTCGATAAAACCGGTATTCCTGGCAATTAAGGCACGACTTAAACCCGCCAAGCAAGTACTTCCCCTGGCTCAGATTCAGGATAAAATTGATCTACAGCCGGTGTCAGAAACTTGCGATTGCGGCCCTACATGAAGTCGCTCCTCCTGACCGGGCCGGTCTTAACAAGATGTTTTCAAAATAGCTTTTTTAGCTGGGTGAGGCATCTGTCGATTTCCATCTGAAAGGGTATTTGGAAAACTTAGAGTGATGTTATCGAGATCGATAAAGCCTACCGATCCATGTGTGCTTTGAGGTTTTGACAGTCGGAAATATACGGTCAAGAGCCTTTCTCATCTTCTTGATAAGTTTGTTTTCTCTATCTCTTATAGGATTTCACTGGCCCCGCAAGAATAGGTAATAATGGCCCGATCAGGTGAATGCTGGTTTGTGAATGAATCAATGTACTCACAAATTGCCCCACCGGCAAAGACACCGCCTCCGTTTCAAGTATTATGTGTAAAAGTTCAATCACTATGGACTCTTATGATTAATGAAAAACGGGATAGGGAAACGCGGCAGTTGCCGTATAATTCAGGAATAAAGTAGACACAGCCAACGAAAAAAATACAAAAGATACTTGAAAAAATCAGAAAGATCGTTAGCTTAGACAAATGAAAGAAGAAATCCAAGAAGTCCGAAAGGTAAACTTTCAACCCATATTATTAATTTTTCTGATTATTATCGGTGTTGGAATCTTAGTCCTGCTTCAAAATAAAGACACTTTTTTCAATCTATCAGAAAAGCCCCGGCTTGGGAAAGGTGTGCCTGCGCCAAATTTCACCTTGCCTGGTCTTGACGGCCAAATGGTCAATTTGAGTGATTACAAGGGCAAAGTGGTCTTCCTCAACATTTGGGCAACATGGTGTCCCCCTTGTGTGGAAGAGATGCCGTCCATGGAAAAACTCTATCAAGAGCTGAAGGGTGAAGATTTTGAAATCTTAGCGGTCAGTATTGACGTATTGGGGGCCAAAGAAGTAATCCCTTTTATGAAAAAACACAAGCTGAGTTTCCCTGCACTCACCGACACTAAAGGGACCATAAAAAGTCTCTATCAGACAACCGGTGTCCCCGAAAGCTTTATCATTGATAAGAACGGGATTATTGTAGAAAAAATTATAGGCCCAAGGGACTGGGCTACCCCTGGCGCTTTTCGACATTTTCGAAATCTGATTCAGAGAAATTAGCAATCAAAA
>JAOUFU010000600.1 GCA_029858035.1 Phycisphaerae bacterium | reverse complement strand
AAACAATCTTCGATTTATCATTAGTCGAACCATTTACGACAGATTCCCCCTTACGGTGAATAGTAGTTGTAGCACTGCTTTAAGCGACGGTAATTCCGATTGGCCCATAGACGTTTTCTATTGGGTTGTGGATTAGGGTCGCTGTTTGTGTATATGTGAAGCTCGTTGCCGTTCAAAACGATTATCTCCTCCCGCCAGTCACCTGTTACATCCGCCACGTACAGCCGGTCCGCCTTTTCCTTAATGTGTGCTACAAACTTGCCCGTCAACGGCTCGAAAAGACACACATCCCCAGTCATGTGTCGTTCCGTTGCACACGCTAACTGCTCTCGTTTGCCGGTCCAGTCGATGGTATGAATTATCTCCACTCCGCTCGCCGTCCAGCCGGCCGGGGCAACATCATCCATCTTGTAATCAAAGACCTTCTTCCCGACCGAATTGAAAACAAAAGGCTTTTGATGTTCATTATATCGCGACCGGCACCAGATAAAGATTTCATCGCTGCCTTCCTTGAATCGGCCTACCGCGGCATTCTGAGGCTCCTGCTTCTTGAAGTGGCTCCGCCAAATCGGTCCATCTATGCCGACAACCTGCACCTGGTTTGACCCTTCTTCCAGCATAATGACTTCCAGACCGGCCTTGTCGGCTACAACATCAGCGACAAAGACACTGTCCATGTGGTATCGGTCGGGTACTGCGCGTGTCAGCAGTTTCCCTTCGGCCGAGAAGATTGTAGCTCCAAGAACCTCATCGCGCCCGTCACCAGTAATGTCCGCTATTCGGGCGGAGTTGTGGGCGCAGCTAACGAACTTATCGCTTTGCCACAAAGGCTTGCCACCCTTGACGAGCTTATCTATCACATAGGCGGCCAGAAACTTTCCCATCCGGTAGCCGCGATTGTTTGTGGTCTGAAGCAGGATGTCTCCATCGCCTCCCTTGCCGCGAAAGTCCGCAATCATGGCCACTTCCCAGAAGTCGGTCCCTTCCGGGTGGGGCGGCCTGGCATTGGCCTCTTCTGCTCCCGTTTTACCATCCACGACATGTAAGACTGAGTCTTTGGTCAGGAATACCACCTCGCATTTCCCGTCGCCGTCCATGTCGCCGGCCGCGACACCGGGGCCGCAATGACCTGGCAGACCCTGGCTTTCGCTTGAGCCTCCTACCACTATGTCCGTCTTCTTAATCCATACCTTCTTGCCGTTATTGTCGTACACGGCCAGGTGACCCGGCACAGTGACCAGATAGTCCATCTTCCCGTCATTGTTGATGTCCGCTGTGATTATCCCGCCGGCAGAGTCTTTAGGGCCGGGAATATCTAATTTGATAACGAAAGGCTTGCCCGTGGACAATTCCGTTCCAAACGACATACCGGCTAACAAAAAAATAAATACCAGCGCTTTCGAAACCACTCCACGAATACTCATAAAATTCCACTCCTTAACAAAAATGTTCCTCTGACATGTTTATTTTACTTATCACCGTCGATACTGCTGATTATATCCATCAAGAGTATACTCCTGCATCAATGGTGTCAATGCCAAAGTTCGAGTTTCTTTATACGATAATACTTACTTGAAGCAATTGAAATCTATAGTACAATAGCTGCGATTGTTTTTAGTTGAAGAGTGGCAATTTTTTATGAGATTTAGTTATGGGAGCAAAGGTATTTTTTGTCAAAGCTGCTGTTGATGACGGTCAAAAAATAATTTCCCAAAAGGCCCGCAAGTTGTTTAAGGCGGGGGGGTTTGAAGGTTGTTTCAAGCAGGGCGATTTTACCGCGGTGAAAGTTCACGTTGGTGAGCCGCCCAACAATACGTATATAAAGGCGCCGTTCATTAAAGGGCTGGTGGAAGAATTGCTTGAGTTGAAGACGAAGCCGTTCATTACTGACACGAGCGCTTTGTATACGGGCCGAAGGCACAATGCGATTGACCATACTATTTTAGCTCATGAGCATGGGTTTGACATTGTCGGTCTTGGCATACCGTTTATTGCTCCCGATGGATTGTTCGGCACGTCTGAGACGGCCGTGCAAATCGACGGCGAGCTGAACAGTGAGGTTTTCATCGCATCCGATATGGTAAGATGCCAGTCGATTCTTTCAATTGCTCACTTTACAGGCCACCCCGCCGCCTGCGCAGCGGCCACTTTGAAAACGCTTGGGATGGGCTGTTCGAGTCGAAAGGGCAAGATGAGACAGCACGCATCGATGAGGCCCAAAGTCGGTGATGAATGCACGCTTTGTGGAGATTGTTACGACCACTGTCCGGCTGATGCAATCACGCTCGGTGACGTCAAGGCCGGTATCGACAGAGACAAATGTATCGGCTGTGGCGAGTGTGTGGCGGTATGCAGGTTTGGTGCAGTTAAATATGACTGGGGTGCTGAGGACAGGATACTGCAAAAGAACATTGCCGAGCATGCCCTTGGCGTCTTAAAGGGCAAGAAAGGCCGGGTCGTGTTCTTTAATTTCGTTATCTCGGTTACCGGTGATTGTGATTGTTTCGACAGGGAGGGCATGCCCAACATTGTGGACGATATTGGAATATTTGCCTCTACCGACCCTGTCGCTGTGGATAAGGCTTCGATTGACGTTGTCCAAAGCAGAACCGGCAAAACGATAGCCCGGTTGCTGGAAAATGACAAGCTTGATCCTCGTTATCAGATTGACCATGCAGAGCATATCGGCCTGGGCACCACAGATTATGAA
>JAOUFU010000097.1 GCA_029858035.1 Phycisphaerae bacterium | reverse complement strand
GGCGTCTACGCCATTTACAATACCAAAAAGACCTTTAGTCATTTCGCCTGTATAGGAATAACGATAGAAGTCTGAAATCACATGGCCGCCGCCATCGAAAGTTCCGGCGAATGGATACAAACTGTTGCCAATAATGAAATGGGTAGTATCGGCCATATTAACATCATTGGTCAGCCTAAAATGTGCGTTCATCAATCCCGGGTTATGACCAATACGGTTCAAATCGGCAGGGTTGGAAATCAGATAAGGATTATTTGGTTCGCCCGAGCCGCCTGAAAAGGCGGGTAAGGGCAACAGATCGCCAAGCTGCCACGATAAAACGGGATACCCGCCGCCGACAGGCTCGGCCCAATCGTCGTTTGGCCCGTTTTCGTACTCTCCAACGAAATCCCAACCGGCATCGAGAAAGGTGTTGGGGTCCTGCATTTCGTCAGTTGTCTTAGGCGTGCCACCATCACTAAATTGCTGCTGCGTAGTCTGGGTATCCCAGAAAGAGCTATACACAGGACCGCTGTCATTGAATCCAATCAAGCCGCCGAAGTTGTTCGTTCCCGAAACCGTACCCACGGCGTAGCAAATAGCAACCGTACCGCTCGGAGTTGAAAAAAAAGTCCTCTGATTATATCCCACGAGACCACCGACATTATCGTGACCGGAAACGCAGCCGGTGGCATAGGATTGAGAAACAATCCAGTCATTATATCCGGTGAGTCCGCCGACACAGTTTGCCTCTGTGTCAACGCTACCTGATGAACAGCAATTTAGAATACTGCCCATATAATTATATCCTGCAAGTCCACCGGCATAGTCGGCAGTCCCCGAGACATTGCAGTCGGCAAAACTGTTGAGTATTGTGCCGCCATTTGAACCCACAAGCCCCCCGATTTGACCACTGCCGGAAACGGAGCCACGCTTTGTATAGCAATTTATGACTTTGCCGGAATTGTTTCCGGTGAGTGAGCCAACAAAACTTGCCATCCCGGCATTGACGTTCGGATCAACCAATCCCAAATCTTTGATTACACCGGTAACGCGGGCGAAAAGTCCGATGTAATTTGTACCTATGGAGGAACAGGTAAAGTTGCAAATGTCGTGTCCGTTTCCATCAAAAACGCCGGCAAATGGATTATCGTAACTGCCAATGATATTGAAACCGGCCACCGCATTCTCGCTCAAGTCAATATCGTCCATCAGCTTGAAGCGCTTGTCCCAGTCGTTGGGGTCGGCACCGATGGCATTCATCTGGTTTGCATCGAAAATTAAATAGGGATTGTTAGGCTCGCCGGTACCACCGCCGTATTTTGCCTGAGCGGGCAGGACTGCAAAGCATACGACAAGCGATAGAAACATTGCTAATGAGAATTTAACGATTTCCCTGCGACTAACCGATTGGGGCTGCCTGCTCGTAGTGGAGTAAATATATCCTCTTAGACCAAAATTTTTGCTTATATTACTCAGTTTCGTCCTCCTTTGAAAAATGGCGTTAATGTAACTGCGTCTGCAAGCTGTAATTGTACCATTTTTCAGCACTAAACACAAGGGGCATTGGGGAATGAATTTTAAGATTTGTTTCGGCCAAAGGCCGGTGTTCGAGGGACCGGCAATGACTTACCTTGTATCCTGCCGCCGGGTTCGGGCCCTGACAGCGATTATTATCCGGAGATACTCTCCTCAAGATTGCTAATTACGGTCTTTGCTTTTGAGACTTTATTGCCGGCCGGTCCGTTCCAGTATATTTCTGCATTCCTCTCGATGAGGCTTTCAATTCTTTTGCAGGCCAAAAGTACGGTGGCGTGATTTTTATTGCCCATAAATCTTCCTACTTCCGAAGAGGACATCTTCGTGTGCTTTCTTGTCAGATACATACTAAAATGCCGGGCGAGTGCGACGGTCCTGTCTTTCTTCGAGGAGTGTATATTTGCCGGTGTTATTCCAAAATATGTCGCGACGGCGGATTCGATGTCCGAAATATGGACAATGGGATCACACCTTTCCAGATGCTCGGCGAGAACGGTCTGCGCCATAGCGAGGTTGATTTTCTGTTGCTGCAGCGCCGAGAAGGCAATTAATTTCAGCAGAGCGCCTTCCAATTCCCGCACGTTTGTTCTGAGATTTTCGGCGATGTATTTTATTACATTTTCCGGGATGCCTTTTCCGATTTCTAACCTTCCGTTATCTGCGGCCAGTTTTCCGGCGTACTGTCTGCAGATTTGACACCGGGTGTTGAAATCCGGGTTATTGATCTTGACGACCATTCCGGAGACGAAACGGTTAACGAGCTTTTCCGAGATCTGCCCTATCATCTTAGGATGGGCGTCAGAGACCAGAACAACCTGTTTGCCGGCCAGATTGATGGTATTAAAGGTGTGCAGGAACTCCTCCTGTAACGACGGTTTGCTGGCCAAGAAGTGAATGTCGTCGATTGCCAACAAATCCGTTTGTCGCATTCGTCGTCTAAAAGCCTCCAGCTTTTTTGTCTTCAAGGCCAGCACAAACTGATTGACAAAATCCTCCGCTGAGAGATATAGCCAATTAGTTTGGGGGCGTTTCGAACACACCGCATTGCAAATCCCTTGCAGCAGATGCGTCTTCCCCACCCCGTATCCTCCATGAATAAACAGCGGATTGAAAGGGCAATGTTTTTCTTCAACGACGGCCTTTGCCGCGTTATATGCGAGCTGATTCGAGGTGCCGACAACGAACGTGTCCAAACTGAAGTGGAGCTTTTTCGTTTGAGGCGGCATGGTTTTGTTTCTTTGGATATTGAGCCGATTCTGAGCCTTGTCCACGAGCTGTGCCTGTGAGTCCAGCTGATTTCTTCGCAAAGACCCGGACAGCTCCGGATCGATTGTAAATGTAATCTTCGGCCTGCTTCCGGCAACCTCTTGAACAGCCTGACCAATTTGTTTTGAAAAATGATTTTCAATCCAGCTCGCGATAAAAAGATTTGGCACACCAACTTTCAAGTATCCCTCGGTAAGTGTCATTTTGGTTGAATTCTTAAACCAGATTCGATACTTCTGTGGTCCGACCTTCCCTGCAAGAGCCTCGTTAATAGCGCTTATCTTTGTCTCTGCGGACCGGGCTTGCTCATCCTTGATAGTGCCCTGCATCGATATTCTCCTCTGCTAATTGTTAGTTGTAAATTTTTCAATGTTAATACCACCTGTGAAAAGCCATATATCGATTTCGAACGAAGTAAAAATTAAAAAACAAAGGTAAAACAACAGCTATTATTGGTGAGCGAGAACACAAATCAATGGCATTTTATAAAATTTCTTTTCCACTTGATAGAGGTCGCTGCCTGCATTGAGTTTGCGCACAAAAAAAATTTATTTTTAACATGTTTTGCACAACGTAAGTTTATTTTGTGGATAAGCTGTGGATTTAATTTCTGTTTACTTTTCATCACCTTTTGTTTATTATCCCTTATTGATCAATTTCAAAGGAGAATAACAAATGAATCGACGTAATTTTTTGAAAGTAATAGGTCTGGGTGCCACGTCGCTTGCAGTTGAAGGCTGCCAGGGCATTAGCAAGCCTTTTACGGGGGCCAGGCACAGGAACAAACCTAATATCGTGATAGGACTGTGCGACGACTTAGGCTACGGAGACCTTGGCTGCTACTGTCACCGGCATATCAAAACACCCAACCTGGACAAGCTGGCCACAGAGGGGATGAAACTGACGGACTGCTATGCTGCGGCCCCGGTCTGCTCACCTTCGCGGGCTGGAATGCTCACGGGGCGAACGCCTTACCGCAGCGGTGTTTACGACTGGATACCCGCCAATAATCCTATGCACCTTAAAAAAGAAGAGATTACCGTTGCTACATTGCTGAAAGAGGCTGGTTATAGGACGTGTCATGTGGGCAAGTGGCACTGTAACGGTAAATTTAACTCTTCCGAGCAGCCGCAGCCGGGTGACCATGGCTTCGAGCACTGGTTCTCCACGCAAAATAACTCCCTGCCTACACACCATAATCCCAAAAATTTTGTGTGTAACGGCGAGCCGGTGGGCGAGATGAAAGGATATTCTTCTGAACTGATAGCTCAGGAGGCGATTGACTGGCTGAAAACCAAATGGGACCGGTCGAAGCCGTTCTGCCTGTTCGTGTGGTTTCACGCACCGCATGAGCCGATTGCCACGGGGGCGGAATTTATGGAGATGTACGAGGGCAAAAAAGAGGCGATCTATTACGGCAACGTAACGCAGATGGACCATGAGTTCGGCCGGCTGGTGAAGACGCTGGACAAGATGGGGCTGCGCGATGAGACGTTTGTGATGTTCACCAGCGATAACGGTCCTGAAACGCTGGACCGCTACCGCGGGGCACAGCGGTCATTCGGCTCGCCGGGCGCGCTTAGGGGTATGAAGCTGCATTTGTATGAAGGCGGAATTCGCGTGCCGGGTATTATCCGTTGGCCGGGCAAGGCCAAAGCGGGGACTATTTGCGGTGAGCCGGTCAACGGAACAGATATTTTACCGACGCTTTGCGCGATGGCGGGGGCCGGCGTGCCAAATGACCGGCCAATCGACGGCGCCAGTATTTTGCCGATTTTTCAGGGTAAGAAAATAAAGCGGAAAGTGCCGCTTTATTGGCGGTATGACCGTTCGCTGAGCCGGCCGTTGACGGTTGCGATGCGAGAGGGCGACTGGAAGATTTTAGCCGACAATAAAATGACGAAATTCGAACTGTATAACGTGCGCAAAGATATGGCGGAGGAGCACAATCTCACTGCAAGTGAGCCGAAGCGGCTTGCGGCGATGAAGAAAACGTTAGTCAAACTGCACGCTGAAATCGAGGCCGAAGGGCCGAAATGGAAGCAGGAATGAAACTGGGAAGAAGAAAGCGACAAGATAAGCGCGGCTTCGCCTGAAGAACGGTTATTAGCTTTGTCTTAGCCAGCGCAGGATTTCGAAGAGGCCCGGCTTTTTCCCGTACATTAGAATTCCTGTTCTGAAAATTTTTGCCGCGGCCCATGTCACCGCCAGTACGGCCAACACCAAAAGCAGGATCGAAGCAGCGATTTCGACAAACAAGACGTTTGCGCCGGCGGTCAAGCGCAGTACCATCACCATCGGTGTCACGGGGGGTATGAACGATAATACCCTGGCCATCGTTCCATCGGGGCTTTGAACAAGCATCGGCCATGCTATCAGCGGAATTATGAAAATTAACATTACTGGCATCATCAGGCTCTGAGTTTCCTTGATGGTGTTACAAACTGAGCCGATGCCGGTGAGGGTGGCGCTGAAGAAAAGAAAGCCAAGTATGTAATATACTACAAAATACAACAATAGTTCTATAGAAACATCCACGTTCAAATCCTGCCACCGAACGGCTGCATAGGCGGCAGCAAACCACAGCGCTATTACTGTCAGGCCAATACCGGCCAAACCAAGAATTTTTCCAGCCATTAGTTGAAATGGACTTACGGCCGAGAGAAG
This sequence comes from Phycisphaerae bacterium, assembly GCA_029858035.1. GTDB lineage: Bacteria > Planctomycetota > Phycisphaerae > Sedimentisphaerales > Anaerobacaceae > CS2-K091. The sequence goes on along the minus strand of JAOUFU010000097.1, from coordinate 5,921 downwards.
GACCTCGATAATCCTCGAACCTTTTTCTTCGATTATACTACCGAGCATCTGCTGGCCGGTTCCCACCATTCCCATAAATATCATGTACATAAAAAAGAACGGCACCATCATTTTTACTATTCCATGGATTTGTGTTTGAACCTGCTCCTGGTCATCTGTGGAGCCAATCTCCACGCGTTCAATCGGGACGTTTCTGAGCTTAGCGAGCAGCTCCTGGTCGATCTGCTCTATTTTATAGCGCCGATTCTCGACTACCTTTCTGAAAAGATTCTCGATGGTCCAGAAGGCATCAACATTGGTAGGTTTGGGCTTATGTGTGTAGAAATGTATTTTGCCCGGCCCCCGTAGAATATCCCGGTCCAAAACAATATAAACGTCGGCCTGACCGTTACGGAGCTTGTCCCTGCCCCGCGTTTGGATTTCATTGGAGTCCCGCTTAACTTCGAGGTGCTCAAGCAGGAGTTTTCTATTTGGATTGTTTTCATTGTAGTTATCAAAAGAAGTGTCGAGGTCTTCTACAAGTTGTTTAGAGAGGTCTGTTACAGCGACCTTGATGGGAGGTCGCGGGCCGGCTTTACTCCCGGAGAACCGGCTGGAGAAGAAAATGATCGCACCGATAATGACCGGCGTCATCAAAAGGCCAATAATAAACGTCTTGGTCTTGGCCGTTTCAATATATTCGCGCTGTGCAATCTTAAGAATCCTCTGCATCGCTTGCTCTCCACGGGACGCCCGATGGCGCAACCAGGTTAACGAAGATTTCATGCAGGGATGGCACCTTTACTTCAAAGGCCCGCACGCGTGCGCGCTGCATAAGGGCCTGTAGAAACTGTTGTGTGTCCGCATCGGTGAGGCTGACATCCAGGCGGTTACCATCAGATTTTACGGCTGTTACCATAGGCAGGTTTTCAACAAAGGCGGTATCTCCCTCAAGCTCGACGCTGACCGTATGGGCACTTTGCCTGGAACGGACATTTTCGAGTGTGTCATCCAATATCAGCTTGCCCTTGTTAATAAGAAGGATGAAGTCGCAAAGCTTCTCGGCCTCGTGCATTACATGCGTAGAAAAGATTATGGTCTTGCCCTCATTTCGCATTTCAAGAATGATGTCTTTCAACAAGTCCTGGTTCAAAGGATCGAGACCTGAAAACGGCTCGTCAAGAATGACAAGCTCAGGGTCATTGATGACGGTGACCGCAAACTGGAGCTTCTGGTGCATTCCTCGTGAGAGCTCCTCCACTTTCTTGTCGGCCCAGTCAGCCAATTCAACTCGCCGGAGCCAGTGGGGTACACGCTGAGCAAGCTGCCTGTCATTGACACCCTTTATCGCGCCAAAATATGCCAGCACCTTACGAGCGGTCATTTTTCGATAGAGTCCCCGCTCCTCGGGCATATACCCTATCCGGGCTTTGACCTGCTCAATATTACCATCGGCTAAAATCTCGATGCGCCCACTGTCCGGTCGGATGATATTCATAATCATGCGAATTGTGGTTGTTTTGCCGGCACCGTTAGGGCCGAGGAAACCATATACGCTGCCCATGGAGATTCGGGCACTCAAGTTATCGACGGCGTGGAGGCGGCCGAAAGATTTACAGACATTATCAAGTAATACAGCGTTCATATCAGACAGCTTAAATATAGATTTAGTTCGTTCATTGTAATAACAGAATCAGCTTAAGCAACTACTTTCTCGTCATGATTGCGACGTAGCCACCGTCGCGGTCGAATTCCTCTGCCGACGGCAGGGTGAGCAGTTCGGATTCAAGGTAGAAGGTCAGGTTTTGCCGTAAAAACTCTTTTACGCATTCGCCGTTCTCTGCTTTTTGGATGCTGCAGGTGCTGTAGCAGATTCTGCCTTTTGGCTTCAGCATTTTCGCGGCGGCAGCGAGCAGGCTTGCCTGTGTTTTTGCCAGTTCTTTTACCACCTTTGGGTTTATTCTGAAGCGGGCCTCGATGCGTTTTGCCAATACCCCGGTATTCGAACAGGGGACATCGAGTAAAACAGAATCGAATTTAGAATTTAGAATTTGCTCGTATGGAAGGACATTGACACAGGTTATTCCGAGGCGGGCGGTATTTTCATTTACTGATTTCAGGCGTTCGGCGTCGATGTCGGTTGCGATAATCTTTGCAGAATCTTCTGTAAGCTCGGCCAATTGGGTTGTCTTTGTTCCCGGGGCAGCGCAGAGATCGAGGATTTTCCATTCGGGCCGGGGTTGAAGAATTCGTACCGGCAGCGAAGCGGTGATGTCCTGAACAGTAAATAAGCCTTCTTTAAAGCCGGGCAATTCCGTTATGGCTTTGGGGCTTTTAAGTATTATCGTACTCGATTCTCGATGCTCGATCCTCAATGCTTGCAGGTTGTCGAGAGGGATTATTTCAAAGTCGACGTCTTCGGCGTAAAATTTTTCGGCTAACTGCTGTGTTGTGGTCTTTAGAGTGTTTGGCCTGATGTAGATGCTCGGCCTTCGATTACTCGCTAAGCAGATTTGGCGGACTTGTTCTTCGCTGAATTCGTTGAGCCACTCGGTTACGAGCCATTCGGGCAGCGAGAAAACGATGCTGAAATACTGAGTCGGCGAAGTTTGGGGATCGGCGAGAATTTCCATATCGAACTGACAGCCCGTCGAAAGCGTTTGTGGAAGTGTTTTTTGGGGGTAGGCCTGTGATAGTGGAATCTGTCGGTTTTTTATGTGCCTTGTGATTTGGCGGAGGACCGCATTTACAAAGCCTGTTTGCTTTTTACCTGCGAGGGCTTTGGCCATATTTACCGCTTCGTTGACGATTGAATATTCGGGGGTTTGGGGACAATAGATAAGCTCGAAAGAGGCAACGCGGACGATGTTAAGCAGCTTGGGTTGTATCCTTTCGACGGGGCGGCCTGAGAATTCGGCTATCACCTTATCGATGGCTGCGCGATTTCTTATTGTGCCGAAGACGAGGTCGGTGGCCCGCTGGGTTTCATTGGTTTGTGGGAGTAAATCGCTTAAGATGGCAGCAGCATATCCGCGTTTTGGGTCGAAGCGGTTTAAGAGAGCCGTTGCAATTTGGCGAGCGGTTTTTGGGCTGTGGCCGGTCATTTTATTGCTCTATCTTGATAAAGCTGTCGCCAGCCTGCGTTTGGTGACCGTTAACGAAATCCCTGAAGTGCATAAGGCGGGAGCCGGTCGGTTTGATTTTTGTAATCTTCAAGGCGTCCCGGCCGCAGATTACATTGAGGTTTTCATCGAGGGTTCCGGGGGGCATGTGAGCGGAGTTTGGGTTTGCAGCTACCTCGGCCATTGCTATTGTTACTCGCAGTCCGCCTTTGGCGGATTCAGTTTTTTTGGAGATATAGATTGCCGAAGCGCCGGGCCAGGGCCAAAAGCCTTGTATCTTTCTTTGGAGAAGCTGCGCCGGTTCGTTAAAGTTTAGAAAGCCATCGGATTTTTTCAGCTTCGGCGCCAAGGTGGCTTTGGAGTGGTCCTGCGGGGTATAGAGGGCTGTGCCGTCGGCGATTTGGTCAATAGTTTTTATCAGCAGGGGTGCGGCGATCTGGGCCAGTCTATCGTGGAGCACGCCGGCCGCTTCATCCGTTCCAATATCGGTTGCTGCCTGCGCCAGGATGTCGCCGGCGTCCATTCTTTCAGCCAGCGCGATTATACTAATGCCGGTTTGTTTTTCGCCGTTGATTATGGCCCAGTTTATTGGTGCAGCTCCGCGATATTTAGGCAGGAGCGAGGCATGGACATTTATGGCGCCTTTGTGGGGCAGATTGATTAGCTCATTTCCGATTTTCTGGCCGAACGCAATTACTACAATCACATCCGGCTGATAAGCTGTTATCTTTTCGATTGCCGGGGGCGCGTTTACGTTGTCGGTTTCGATACAAGGTGTCGAATGTGAATCCGCCCAGCGGGCTACGGGAGTGGGTGTCTGCTTTCTGCCTCTGCCCGCCCGGTGAGGCGGCTGAGTTACGATGAACTCCAGGCTATGGTTTGATTGTGCCAAAGCATTGAGGCATTCGAGGCCGAATTCTCCGCTGCCGAGATAAATTATCTTCATAATACCGGGTGCTCGACTTTCGATACTCGATGCTCAAGTATCTCGTATCGAGTTTTCAAGATTCACATTTCACTGTTCTTTTCGTTGTCCTGGCTTAGTTTTTTAAGCTGCCTTCTGTGTGCGATTTTCGCGGCCTGTCCCATACGGTTGACGATAGTAATGCCATTGATATGGTCATTTTCGTGCTGTAGCGCCCGTGCATAAAGGCCGTCAGCTTCCTCAGTAAATTCATTGCCGTCGAGGTCGGTGGCGGTAACTTTGCATTTTTTGTATCTTCGAATCTTAGTGTAAATGCCGGGCACCGAGAGACAGCCCTCCTCGACCGCATCAAGCTCGCCAATCGGAGTGACAGTTGGGTTTATATAAACTCTGACGGCCTCTCTGGTTCCGCTCAGCGATATAATAAAGAGGCGCATGGGCAGGCCAATCTGGGGGGCTGCGAGGCCGACACCTTTGTTCTTGAGCATGACATCGGTCATTTTCACTATCAGTTGACGGATATTGTCGTCGATTTTCTCAACGGGCGAGGCCTGCCCGGCCAAGACGTCAGCGGGGTAATGCGTGAGTTGACATTTTTCAAAATCTATCATTTTTCGTATTCCGCTTTTCGCTGCTTAATGCTCGATACATCACAGTTATTCATTGTCGAATTCGTCGCCATCGAATATGTCGCCGAGGTAGTACTTTCTGACGGTCTCATCGCGGACGATCTCGGCAGGTGAGCCGGAACCTATAACCTTGCCATGGTCGATTATGTATGCCTTTTCTACAATCTCAAGTGTCCTTTCTACATTATGGTCGGTAATTAGAACACTGAGGCCCGAAGCGACAAGCCGGCGAATCTCCTGCTGCAGGTCCCCGACAGCAATAGGGTCAACGCCGGTAAAAGGCTCATCCAAAAGAATCAAGGCAGGGTCAGTCACCATAGCGCGGGCGATTTCGAGTTTTCTTCTCTCGCCGCCGGACAGGAACCTTCCCTGGCTGTCAGCGACCTCGCGAAGCGAGAAACGGTCAATGAGCATATCGGCTTTGCGGTCGCGCTCGGCCTTTGTGATAGACATGGTTTCGAGAATCGCATAGAGGTTGTTTCTGACGCTGAGGCGCTGAAAGATGCTCGGCTCCTGTGAAAGATAGCCCAGACCGAGGCGGGCACGTTTGTACATAGGCAGCTTTGTAACATCCTGGTCCTGGAACAAGACCTGGCCGCTGTTGGGAGTAATCATCCCGACAATCATTCTAAAGGAGGTGGTTTTTCCGGCGCCGTTTCTTCCGAGCAGTCCGACAATTGTTCGCTGACCAATCTCCACCGATACTCCGTCTACAACGGCCCTGCCCGAATATTTCTTTACCAGCCCGCGAGTTTCAAGAAGTGTCATATTTGGCATCTCTCATTTTGCATCCGGATTCCCAAAGGCTTTTTTGGGGTTTGTGTTCCTTTTCGTATTTCGTAGGCGATATTATAGTGATAACCACAGGCAAATCAAGGCGTATTTAGTCGTTAATATTCATATCGCCTTTTCGCTGTGGCTGGGGCAATAAGAATCTGAGCCATTTCGAGTAAGGTCAAGGAATCAATCTTCGTTCACTATGCCGCCCACTATCGAAAAGTGGTGTTGGAACGACCTATAACCTGTTTTTTATTTGAAAGCCAATAAATATTCTGGCATTTGGACAGATTTTTTGCTATAAGATAGGTTTTTGCGAAAGACAAGGTCAAATATTTACCTGAGGATACGTATGTTTGCTGTTATTAGCGATATACATTCCAATCTCGAAGCTTTAACAACGGTACTGGCTGATATCGAAAAGCGCGGCATCAAGACGATTTATTGTCTCGGTGATGTCATCGGCTACGGAGCAAATCCAAGGGAATG
>JAOUFU010000599.1 GCA_029858035.1 Phycisphaerae bacterium | reverse complement strand
TAAAGATGCACAAAAACACGAAGAAAAATTAGACAGGATAACAGGATTAACAGAGATTTTGTATTTGCCAGCCGATGCGGACTTGGCAGCGGCTTTCTCGATACCAGTATCTGCAAAGCCTGCGGCCAGCGTTCGCTGGGCCATCAGGATGGCCCGCATAAGAATATGCAGGCTGGCAAAATAGGATTCATTATTGGTCATTAATACCCCAAAATGTTTAAAAATTGTCATTTTTGATGCAAAATAATGTTATTTTGCGCCCTGAACCAATTTTGCTTAGGCTCGCGCCTAAATGGTACAGGGTTAAACTTGCGGTTCTCCGCTATCTGCCATATCTATGGCGATTGTAATTATACCAAACTTGGCCGGAATGTTCAATGAAAAATGAACTTTTTTTGAAAAAGTTCATAAGAGCACAAGGCACAAGAGCATAAGAGCAAAAGATGGAAGGGATTAGGGGTCGGGGGCCAGGGGCTAGGGATCGGGGGAGAGAAATGTAGCATTTCTACCGGAGGCCATATAAATGATTAAGGATGAATAATAAATGATTAATTATTGGGATTTCCGTGCTGCGCTTGCAATAACATTTTATTTTGGGTTCCTGCCTTCGCAGGAATTCGGATTCGGATTCGGGCAGGCGGATTTTTTAGGCATAAAATGCGCAAAAACCCCAGTGAGATAACCCCGGAGAGATAACGCTACGCTATCTCACGGGGCAGGCAAAAAAATGACCAAAAAAGTATTTTTTTGCCGATCGGCACCTCGCTGCCGGTTCGTAGAGGGCTTAATGTTCAGAATTCACCCGAACGGAAAGCACTTTGTGTCGCGTATTGTGTCTTTCATCTCAATACATATTTCGAAGCCACTCAAGATCGCGGCCTACTACTAGTTCATACTTGCGTAAGTGATGAGTGGTTTTCATCAATACGCGCTCGACCTCAAACCTATTTTTCAATGCCAAGTCTTCGATTTCGGGGGCATCGTCGTAAGTCATTATGAAGTGGCCCTTTATTCGCGTTACCAAGGCAAAAAGCTTTTCGTGGTCTATTTTATGGTATTTGTAAAGGCGTCTCCCAGCAACCGTATAAGGTGGATCAATAAAAAAAGCTATTTTTTGGGAATCCAAATTTTTATAGATAATGTCAAGTCCGTCACCTTGAATGAACTTTATTTTATCCTTAACTATTTCAATATCTAAGATTCTCCTGCGTAGAGTTCCAACATACCAACGCGATTTGAGGCCCTTTCCGTTTTCTCCATTCTTTATAAGACCTGCCCCTTGTGCTAATATACCCCCATGACTCAATCGATTTCTAAGGATAGTGGAAAAAGCCCTTTCTCTCAATGAGCGGGTACGTGTATTAAGTATTTTCTCAACATTTTCTCGCGTTATTTCAATTGTTTCGATTTTGTGAATCAACCATTTGTGTTGGTGGCCTAGCACGGTTCTCCATACAGCCGCTATATCCTCATCTTTTTCGACCATCAGGATTCTTTCGGCAAGGTTTTCGAAAGCCGCTGTCAAACTCACAATACCACCACCGGCAAATGGCTCTATTAGTCGAACATTGGGTCCGATACTCTTCAACCATTTTCGCACGTATGGAACAAACCAAGTTTTACCACCTGGATACCTAAACGGGCTTCGCATAGGTACAGTCGCAACGTTAATAGGCTTATCTTCAGATTGACATTTAAAGAATGTTAATTGAGTCATCGAAAAGACACCTTAACTATGAAAGAATGACATCACTCAAAGATGGAGCATCGGGCGGATTACCATCCAACTTCTGATCCAACTTTTCCTGAAGTAGTTCAACAAAGTCTTCTATTTTTCCCGGATTTGGAGTAATTATTTGCTCCAGCGCCGGCTCAAACTCTGTATAAACGACCTCATCATTGGTTAGGACATACGTTTTTTTGTCCTTATTGAGTTTAAGATCGTATAAAAACCAAACCAAATCAGCACTTTCTCGCTCGACGTTTCTCATCTTTGGTAGAGTTTCGAAAAAACTCCTTTGCAGTGCTACTGCCTGCTTCTTGCCCCATGCTCGTAAAATACCGCCCTTATATAAAACTTGTGGTACTAATCTCTTGCGTGAGGATGACAAATAATCTGGTTTAGGATAGTTTGGCTTACCGTGCCAATCCAAGTTCTGCCGCCCCTTGGGATCCGCCATGTAATACTCAAAAGGTGAACGTATGTTGCCTGATATATACACTGCTTGCACTTCAAGAGAACCAAAGTCATTCACATTTCCTCGTTCATCATACGAAACAAGGACTATATCAATGTTGCCTGCAGATTTTCCGTATTTATCTTCAAGCCTTACTTCAGCGATTGACGTCCACGAACTTTTCTCTTCGAAGAAAAAATCGGCTGCCTTTTCAACAATTATCCACCTTTCACGGAAACGAATGGGACATGTTATTACAGGCACTCCATCACTAAATATGCTACAAACTCCAAGAGGATTCTTAGCTTTGTCTTTTGTGCAAGAAGGCACTCTGTTGTTAAAAGGGCAGAGCTTGTTGCGACGTAGCCGCTTGGCCTCACTAGAAAAATTGTTAATTGGTACACCGAAGACCTCCGCTAAAGGCTGGAATTGCATTCGTGGTTTTTTCAAAAAGCCTCCTTGGTTTTAGCTAAGGTCAATCATTCTACATTTGATAAGGACGAGTTCCTATATTTTTCCTAAACTGCTGTATGTAT
>JAOUFU010000598.1 GCA_029858035.1 Phycisphaerae bacterium | reverse complement strand
CCTACAATCCTTCTCGACAAAAAGACCGGCGACGCCCACGACAATCCGGTTATATCCGTCGATGACAAGGGACATATCTGGATTTTCTCAACGTCCCATGGCACGACCAGGCCATCGTATATCCATAAAAGTAAGAAGCCTTATTACACAGATGAGTTTGAATTAGTCAGCGCGACGAAAGTCGAAAATGGCAAAGACGTCCCTATGACCAACTTCTCTTATATGCAGGTCTGGAACATTCCGAAAGAGGGATTTGCCTGCTTTTTTACCCGCTACAACTACCCCGCCGACCGTACTATTTGCTTTATGAGAAGCTCAGACGGTGTCAAATGGTCCGAGTGGCTTCGCCTTGCGGCAATCCATAAGGGACATTACCAAATCAGCGCAGCGAGCAAAAATAAGGCAGGGACGGCGTTCAATTACCATCCTAATCCGAAGGGGCTGAATTGGCGCACGAATTTATACTATATCGAAACCACAGACCTCGGCACAACATGGCAGAGCGTTGAAGGACGGAAATTAAAGCTGCCGCTTGTGGCGGTCAAAAATCCCGCCCTTGTTCACGATTACCAGGCAGAAGGACTGAATGTTTACCTAAAAGATATACGCTTCGATAAAAATGAAAAGCCCGTCATCCTCTTCCTGACAAGCAAAGGGTACGAATCGGGCCCGAAAAATGACCCGCGCACATGGACGACTGCTCGCTGGACGGGACAGAAGTGGCAGATAAGAGATGCTTTTGTCTCAGACAACAATTATGACATGGGCTCGCTCTATATCGAAGAAGATGGGACATGGCGGATAATAGCACCTTCCGAGACCGGGCCGCAGCCATATAATCCCGGCGGTGAAATGGCCATGTGGACAAGTACAGACATGGGGGACACGTGGAAAAAGAGCAGAGGACTCACGAAAGACAGTCCCCGCAACCATACTTACGCCAGAGAGCCGGTAAATGCCCACCCGGATTTTTACGCTCTCTGGGCTGATGGTCACGGCAGGAAGCCATCTGAATCTTACCTTTACTTTTGCGATAAAGAAGGAACTGTACGAATCCTGCCGCGAAAGATGGCAGGTGATTTTGCAAAACCGCAGGTATTAAAACAATAAGTGAAACAGGTGAATTAAACATGGTGAAAACAAGACAAATGGCGAATCAGAATGTTACTGTTCATAGTTACAACACGGTGATTGTGGGTTCCGGTGCCGCGGGTATGAACTGCGCGGTGCATCTTTATGAATTCATGAAACAAAAAGGGGTTGAGAATCCTCAGGAGATGATTGCCGTGGTGACTGCGGGAATCGGATTAGGCGCATCGCGGATGAGCGGCTCCGATAAGCAGACCTATTACAAAATGGGTACCAGCCCGGATGTGCCCGACAGCGCCGAGGAGTTTGCGAAAAGTCTGACTGCCGCCGGCTGCTGTCACGGCGATTTAGCACTTGCTGAGGCAATCGGCTCGCTTCGCGAGTTTTATCATCTGGTCCAGGCAGGTGTCCCTTTTCCTCACGACCCCATCGGAAGTTACTGCGGCTACAAAACCGATCACGATCCTTACGAGCGGGCAACTTCAGCCGGCCCAAAGACCAGCAGGTTTATGAGTGAATGTTTAGAGAAACAGGCACGCCGATATGGAATACAAATAATAGACCAGCAGGAAGCCGCACATTTACTAACTGTCGGCAGTGGTGAAGCGAAACAAATTGCAGGAGTGGTTACAATAGACAAATCCAAACTCGGAGAGGGCGATTTGCCTGTCAATGTCTTCTACTGCGCGAACCTTGTTTTGGCTGCGGGCGGCCCCGGTGAGCTTTATAAAACCAGCGTTTATCCAAAGGGCCAGGTTGGCATCCATGGGCTTGCGTTACAGGCCGGCCTGATTGGTGAAAACCTTACCGAATCGCAGTTTGGACTTGCCAGTATAAAGTTCCGCTGGAATGTCTCGGGTACTTACATGCAGGCAATCCCAAGAATATTCAGCACGGATGCCGATGGTAGTGATGAAAGCGAATTTTTGGCGGCTTTCTTCCCATCTATGAGCAAGATGGCAACGAATATTTTTCTCAAGGGGTATCAATGGCCTTTTGACCCGCAGCGTATTTCGGGAAACCAATCCTCGTTGGTTGATATTCTGGTTTTTAGAGAAAGACAAAAAGGCAGACGGGTCTTTATGGACTTTTTGCACAATCCGGTCGGTAACAATTCGATGAATAAGTTTGACATTGACAACCTCGAACCGGAAGCCCTGGAGTATCTGAAAAAAACAGACGCACTTCAAGGCACACCGATTGAGCGCTTAGCTCACATGAATCCATTGGCTATCGAAATTTATAAAGAAAACGGGATTGATTTATATTCGGAGCCTCTTGAGATTGCGGTTTGCGCCCAGCACAACAACGGCGGCTTTGCCGTGAACAAATGGTGGCAATCTAATATAGGGCGGACTTTTGTAATCGGCGAGATGGCCGGGACCCACGGCGTCAAAAGGCCGGGCGGCTCGGCCCTGAACGCCGGTCAGACCGGCGGACTGCGAGCGGCTGAATACATTGCAAACGTGTATGGCCCCGACCTGCCCGTTTATTCAGGTAACCAGGCCGAGATTGACGGGCAGTTAACTCAGCTTGTTGTCAAACTCGAAGGCTACAAAAGCTCATCCGGTTTAGTGCCGGAAGAAGTAATCGAGAAGATCCAAAAACGTATGACGGCATCAGCGGGCC
>JAOUFU010000597.1 GCA_029858035.1 Phycisphaerae bacterium | reverse complement strand
CACCTTTTGAGCAGGCGAAGAACGTACGCTTACATTACGAAGGCATAATGGCCGTATTGGTCAGAAACGGGGCCGAGGAAATGTGTGGGGTACGAAACTTAAAGGGCTGCGTGCTGATGTCAATATTCTTGCTGGGGATGGCCTGCACGGCTGCTTCGGGAAGGACTATCTATGTTGATTACGATGGGCTTGCGGATTTCAGTAACATTCAGGCAGCCATTGATGATTCCAACGATGGAGATACCATAATCGTGGCCGATGGCATTTACACCGGCGACGGCAATCGAGATATAGATTTTCTTGGCAAGGCTATCACGCTCCGAAGCGAAAACGGGCCAGAAAATTGCATTATCGACTGCAATGGCACAAATACCGACCCGCATCGAGGCTTTTATTTTCATAATGGCGAAGATTCTAACTCAGTACTGGATGGCTTTACCATTACCAACGGCTTAGCCAATGACCTCATTGTTCCATTTGGTGGAGCTATACATGGCAACGGCACTAAAGCTACCATTCAAAACAATCACATCGTAGGCAATGTCGCATTAACTTATAATTTCTTTAGTGGAGTAAGAGGTGGAGGCCTCTACGACTGTGATGGTACTATTCAGTATAATATCATTTCAGGGAATAGCGCCGTTAACATTGACCTGCTGAGTTTAAGCACGGGAGGTGGTCTCTACGGGTGTGATGGGACAATCAAGAACAATATAATCTCAAACAACATAGCTGATTTTGGCGGGGGTATTGAGTTTCGTTCAAGTAACCCTATTATAAGCGGATGCGTTTTCAGTGGGAACATAGCCTACTCCCAAGGTGGCGGAGTATTCTGCTATGGCGATAGCCCAACGTTTATTAATTGCACATTCAACAGAAACAATGCAACGTACCATGGAGGCGGCTTCTATAACTGCTCTAATATTATAACAATACTGACTAACTGCACCTTCATTGGGAACTCGGCTACCTACGGAGGCGGCATCTTCAATTATTCAGATAGCGAACTGAATCTGATCAACTGCATCCTTTGGAGTAACACGCCTGATCAGATATATGGGGATTCACCGACGTTAACCTATAGCGATGTGCAGGGCGTCTGGCCCGGCTTGGGCAATATTGACGACGATCCCTGTTTTGCCGATGTGAAGAATGGCGATTATCACTTGAAGTCTCAGGCAGGCAGGTGGGAGCCCTCGAGTCAAAGCTGGTTGGAGGATAATGTAACGAGTCCGTGTATTGATGCAGGAAATCCGATGAGTCCCATTGGTTTAGAGCCGTTTCCGAACGGCGGCCGTATCAATATGGGAGCGTATGGCGGAACAACTGAGGCAAGCAAGTCATATTTTGGCCAGCCGGTTTGCGAAACGATTGTTGCAGGTGATATAAACGGCGACTGTAAGGTGAATTTCCTGGACTTTAGGATTATGGCCTTCCATTGGCTTCGAGATGAAAACAAGTAACAGCCTAATGGTGTTGCATAAAAAACGAAAGGAGGCGTCCAAATGAAGAAAAGAGAGGTTTATTGTAAATTGGTTGTCCTAATAGTCGTCGCGGTCAGCATTTTGGGCCGGGTAGAAAGTACAAATGCGGACCGCCAGGCACCAAGATATAGCTTCACCTTGGCTGGTGGTGGAGTTTGCAGGGAGGGCGAGTTACTGGTGCGGTTTGCACCAAGAGTGGACAGTAAACAGCGAACAAAAGCAAAAACTTTCCGTTTATCCTGAGAGCATCTTGCTCTTACTCTCAAACACAAGCTCAATTACATCCCGCAGAGCCAGTCGGTAATGAAAATGCTCAGGTCATCGGGCATAACGTTTTGGTCGCCCGTGAAATCGCCGCCGCCGCAGGCCTCGCAGCCGGTCATTAACCAGTACTGACCGAATAGCGCAAGGTCCCCAAAGGTAACGCTTCCGTAGTCATCAAGGTTTGCTACACAGCCGTGGTGGATAATGTCATCGGCGTTGAAAACATAAAGGCCCGAACCGGTGGGATCATTACTTACCAGAACGGCTTCAGTAAAACTCGAAAATGGACCTGTCGCGATGATACCGAGAAAATATGCCTGGCCTCCATCTGGTAATACCATGCCCGGGTCGGGGGCGTTGGAGATTAGGCCTCCGCCGAAACTCAGGGTGATATCACCTTCACGAACATCGCCGGGACTGCCGATTACATACAGACCGACAAAAGAAGTGGGGATATCGAAAGTCATCATGAATGCGTCACCTGAAAGAAACGATGCATCCGGGCCCGTCAAACCCAGCGAGTTTTTTCCTTCTTCGGTGGTTTGGGCAAATGCATCCGTAGTACGCAGTATTTCGTCGCCAATTAAGTAGCTGAACGTAATTCCCCGGACTCGGTCATCGTGGGGTATGAGGGTGTCGGCAGAGAGAGTTTCCCAGGTTAGGGTGACGTCTGTTTGCGACAAATCCGCCAGAAAAGCACTGCGGTCTGTATAAGTTGTTACCTGAGCGCAGAGAAGCTCGCCGGGCCAGAGCAGGAGCAATACTATTAATAGTTTTCTTGTCTTGTACATGATAAGGATTCCAAAAAATTCTATATACTGCTGGGAGTTACAACATCCGGACACAATACGATCATCGGTACTATCGGGCTGGTCTCTAAATCATACAATCGAGGTATAGCCAACCAGATTGTGCCTATACCACTGACGTCAGTCAGAAACTCCAGTGTCGAATAATCGACGCCACCGGAG
>JAOUFU010000596.1 GCA_029858035.1 Phycisphaerae bacterium | reverse complement strand
TCCCCTTGCACGGGTTCCGGTTCTTTTTTGCATCCTGTTGAGGCTAATATCAGGACTAAATATATGCAAAGTAAGTATCGAGTTCTCATAATGTCGTTCCTTTCGTAATATGAGCATCGGATTTTTCAATAAGTTGGCCGTAAACGATAAGTATATATTCAGAACCGCAAATTTTCATCGCAATAATTTTTCTTCCAGCTAAAATAGGCAAAATTATATGTGGAATTCTATGACTTTTGACGAACTTCTAAACCTGGTTTCTTCGAGCAAAGCTCCCGATATTTGCGTTGATTCCCGTCTTGTTGAAGATGGTGCTGTATTTGTGGCTGTAAAAGGCACGATATACGACGGTCACGACTTTATAGATCAGGCCGCAGCCCGTGGCGCCAAATATATCGTTGCCAATGAGGGTAAAGCAAAAATTGAGATACCTGATGCCGGTTGTGAGATGATTCTTGTTGAGGATTCTGCTGAAGCAGCGGCTGTTCTGGCACAGGCAGGCAGGGGTAAGCCGGCTTCAAAATTAACCAACCTGGCTGTTACTGGCACAAATGGAAAAACCACCGTTGCGTATCTTGTTCGCTCCGTTATCCAAACGGCTGGTGAAAAGTGCGGTCTTATCGGCACCATCGTTTATGATACCGGCCTGGATAGTTCTAAGGCGGACCTGACAACACCCGATAGCCTTTTAATCGCCGATGCACAGCAGAAGATGGTCGAGGCCGGCGCAAAGTATATGGTCATTGAAGCCAGCAGCCACGCCCTCTCGCAGAACCGCCTCACATGTATTAAATTCAAGGCCGCTGCTTTTACTAATATCGCTGGTGACCATCTGGACTATCACAAAACCCAAAAAGATTACATGGCTGCCAAAACCAGACTTTTTACTTCTCTTTCACCGGACGCAACCGCGGTGTTGAATAAACAGGCACCGGAGGCAGAGCTTATCGTCAAACAAACCAGAGCCAAAATTCTGTGGTATGCTATTGACGAACCAGCCGACCTCACCGCTCATATCGAATCAATAGATATAACCGGAACTGTGTTTACCTTGGGATATGCCGACCAATCGTCCATCGTCCATCATCCATCGTCCGTCGTCAAGACTTCGTTGCCGGGTCGATATAATGTCAGTAATCATTTGGCGGCAGCCGGTTTGTGCCTCGCAGCCGGTTTCGATTTGGAAACGATAGCGGCCGGCTTATCCGCTTTAAAGATGGTGCCGGGCCGGCTGGAAAAAGTCGATGACGAGGGCGTTTCCAGTACTTCTGAACGCGATGCAGGGCATTTGGGAAATCCCTCCGTCTTTATCGATTATGCCCACACAGATGATGCATTGAAGAATGCACTCTCTGCCCTAAAGCCTTTCTGCAAAGGCCGCCTTTACGTTGTTTTCGGCTGCGGCGGGGATAGAGACAGAACAAAACGCCCGCGTATGGCCCGGGTCGCCGAACAATTAGCTGATTTTATAATTGTTACAAGCGATAATCCGCGAACCGAAAATCCGGATGATATTATAAGCGAAATAGTCACCGGTTTTGAATATCCGGATTCGCAGACTATCGTGGTTGAGCCGGATAGAAAAAAAGCCATCGAATTTGCCATAAAAACTGCTGCCCGAAACGATATGGTGCTCATAGCAGGCAAAGGCCACGAAGACTATCAGATCATTGGCACACAAAAATTTGATTTCAGCGACAAGTTAATTGCCCGGCAGTGTCTGAGAAACCGAAGATGAAGGAATTCTCAATCAAGGCTTTGGCCCGGATAATAAACGCCGGCCCGGCAGGGGACATCAGCGGTTCTATCACCGGTGTCAGTACCGACTCACGGACCGTAAAACCCGGCGACTGTTTTTTTGCTGTTGCCGGTGATAACTTCGATGGCCACGATTACGTCGAACAAGCCATTGCAAAAGGTGCTGTTTGTGCCGTCGTCAGCAGGGACGTCAAGGGCGCACCGATACTCAAAGTTGCCGATACCGTAAAAGCTCTTGGCGATTTTGCCCGGCATTACCGGCGGCAGGCTGGCTATAAAGTAGTCGCAATCACAGGCTCGGTCGGCAAAACGACGGCGAGGCAAATTGCTTATCACGTATTGAGTCAGCACTGCCGTGTGTCGCAGGCGCAAAAGAATTTCAATAATCAGATTGGCCTGCCTTTGACCCTGCTGGATGCCGATGAAGATACTCAAATTGTGGTTGCCGAACTTGGCACTAACTACCCGGGCGAAATAGCTTACCTGACTCGAATCGCTTTGCCTGACGTTGCTGTTATAACGAGTGTCTACTCGGCCCATTTGGAAGGACTTGGTGATTTGCAGACGATTATAGAAGAAAAATTATCTATATCAGAAGGCTTGCAGCCCGGTGGTGTTTTGATAATAAATGGTGATTTTGACCAACTGGTTGGTGCCTACAGAGCCAAAGGTAACAAACCAATCCCATTTTATACTTTCGGCAAATCAGATGGCTGTAACTTCCAGGCCCGCGACATCAATAATACCGGTTTCGGCAGTAGTTTCACCATCGATGGGACGCAGGTTTACTTGCCATTGCCCGGCCTGGGCAATATCGATAATGCGCTCGCGGCCTGGGCTGTTTGCAGCCAATTTGGACTGAATATCGATGATTTTGCAAAGGCATTGAAGACCCAGCCGGCCGTTTCTATGCGTGCTGAGCTGCTCCAAATCGGTACCCTGACGGTGTTAAATGATTGCTACA
>JAOUFU010000595.1 GCA_029858035.1 Phycisphaerae bacterium | reverse complement strand
GCAGTTTCAAACATTAAGCTCAGAGATGATGACGCTGCCCGGGATGCAGTTGAAACATTGCTTACTGACTTTTCAGAACATAAGCAGATAGCAAAAGCGGTTAACAAGGCGGCAGATCACTATCGCTGGTCGGGAAAATACGAAAAGGCTAAACAGCTTTATCAACATGTTGTGGATAACTGGCCTCAGGCCGAGTACGCGATATGGGCACAAAAGAGCCTGGCAGTTTCAAATATGCGGCTGGGAGATGACCCTAATGCTGCCGCTGCTACTGAAAAATTGCTTGCCGATTATTCCGAACATAAGCAGATAGCAAATGCGGTGAACATGCTGGCAGGTGAATGCAGTATGTTAAAAAGATACGACAAGGCCCGCGAACTAAATCAATACGTAATAGACCACCGGCCTGAAGATAAGTCTGCGATGCAGGCACAGGCGGATTTGATAAAGTCATATCTTGCGCTTGGAAACGATCCCAACGCTGAAGCCGCCACTGATAAATTACTTGCCGATTTTAATGACAATCCACTTATAGCCGGGGCCGTCTGGGTCACTGCGCAGTTCTGTCGCGACTTAAAGAAATATGAAAAGGCCAACCGGCTTTATCAGCACGTGGTGGACAAATGGCCTAATTCCGAGCATGCCATATTGTCACAAATGGGCATGTCAGAGGTAGATGTATTGTACCTTATCGACTCAGGAAACGATACCGCGGCGCACCAAGCTCTTGACAGCTTAATTGCCGACTTTAACGACCATCCGGCTCTGCCCAAGCATTTATTTGTGATTGGCGAACAATACTACAATGTGGCTTTTAGGTTTGAAAAAGAACGCCGCGCTGCTGAAGGCAAAGAGAATTTCCTCAACGCCATAGTAATATGGGACAGAATATTAAAAGACCTGCATCCTTCTCCTGTCACTCCGGAGACATACCTTCTTGTGGGTATTTGCTATGATCGAATCGGCAATTACAGGACGGCCATAAAGTATTATCAGGTAGTCCTTGATGATTGGCCTGACTATCAGCACGCCTGTTCGGCCCAGTATAAAATTGGCCGTTGTTATCAGCGTTTGAGAGATGCGGGGCTTCTGGGCAGGCCAGAGGCTGAAATCAAGATAAGGGCCGCCTACGAGGCGGTTGTTAAAATATATCCGGACTGTTCGACAGCCAACGCCGCTCGCAACTGGCTCAATTACAATAAAAAACCTGCGGAAGGGGATCAAAAATGAACAAACGCTCTTTCTATGGTCCTTTCATCCTGGTTTTATTGTACTTTAGTGCCGGTATTTCCTATGCGTGCAACCTTCCTCCCGAGGCTCATATTGGCGATTGTCCCAAATACACGGCCGTTGATTTCCCTACATATTTCTATGGATTTTCTTCCGATCCGGATGGCTATATAGTGGACTGGCGCTGGACATTCCCCCCTCAGGCTTATGATATTGAATATCATCTTGGTGAACCGTGGAAGGTAACTTGTAAGTTCAGCCCCCCCGGCATATACTGCGTCAGCCTGGAAGTGGAAGATAACCTGGGGGCAACTGATAGTTTCGACTGTACGGTCTACGCACTTAAAGTGAACATAACAGGAAAAGGAGCATATATACCTGTCAATACAGACGACGACAATGAAAACAGCATCCAGGACAGACATGAGTTTGAACCCGTTGATGATGAAGATGACCTGTACGAGATTACACTTACTTTAGAACCGGACCTGCCCAATGGTCGCATAAAACTTCAACTTGGCATATACGAAGGTAACCTCAGTGTTTGGGGGGACCCAAACAAGGCAACAAGCCTGATTAATCCAAACCACCCGAACGACCCGACCACGGAAGCCGAATGGAATGTATCAGGACCATTTTTTAAGACCGTCTGGGTGGAGGGAAGCAACGTCGATAACGTTTATCCGTATGGTTCACTCGGAGTTTTCTATTTACATCCCACTCAGGGTCATACTGTTGACGGCGATTCTGCTCAAATTAATCCCGTCCAGGTTTGTCTTTTTATGGACGGCGTATCTGAAGACAATGAGGAATTTCCGGGCAACTACATTCTTTACAATAAAGATGATGACGACATGGACGACGTGAATGATTATGCCGACTATGATAATCCGGCAGAGGATGATCTGGTGAAAATCATGCCCCACTGGACCGAGCCGGCCCATTGCCCATATGAACCGGATTCCAGCATAACCGGTACGGTAAAGTTTGATGTGTTACCGCCAAATACGACGAAGGTCAAAGTCTGGAAAGCCGATCCCTGTTATCCGATGGCCGGTAAACTTAAAGACGAACAAATCGCTTTACCTAAGACTTATGCCACGCCTGACGACATGCCGAAGGAATTTTGGGTGGAAGGAATTGAACCGAGCGACGGCCCAAGGGACGTTGTATTCACGCTCACGCATAACGGACTTGGCTTCCAGGATAGAGTCAAAGTTACCGTTGTGCAAGTCGAGCTGTTCATAGATGCAGACTATACAAAAGTACTGAACGATTGGCCTAAGCCGCCAAGCGGAAACCTTATAAGGTCGCCGAAATATATGTTCGGCGAAACTGACCCAATCTATGTCCAGGTAAAGAACATCGGAAAAGACCCTGATGTTGTCGAGGATTTTAATGAAGCAGTAGTGGCGAAATCCCAATCCAGTGATTACATCTACCTGGATCTGAAAGAAACCGGAGCCGATACCCAGATTTTCAGAAACTCAATAGCCG
>JAOUFU010000096.1 GCA_029858035.1 Phycisphaerae bacterium | reverse complement strand
CGTCTTGCAGAAAATCGGGGCCGTCGAATGGCAAAATTTTAGTGAGATTGTATAAAGGATTTTCTGCTTATGAAAAAGACTATTTTTGCTTTGTCTCTATGTATGTTTGTTGTTCCGGTGTTAGCTGAACAAACCAAGCCGAATGTACAGCTTATAGAAGGTAACAACAAGGTTGATGTAATGATAGCTGGAAAGCTGTTTACCAGTTACGTGTATGGAAGCAAAATGACAAAGCCGGTTTTGGTTCCGGTACGTACGCCTTCAGGCGTCGAGGTCAATCGAAAACACCCGCTGACCGAGGCAGAAGGGGCCAGTGCCGACCATTCTCATCATGTAGGCATTTTCTTTGCCGTTGACAAGGTAAACGGAACTGACTTTTGGAGGAATTCTTCTCCGCCGCCGCAAATAAAACACTTCAAAATAACGGAGCTTACCAGCGGGCCCGGAAGGGGAAAACTTTCAACAATCATGCACTGGATTGATAATAACGGCCGCATTGTGTTGGAAGAAAAAAGAAGTATGATTTTCCTTGTCACCGAATATGAAAACGAATATGCTATTGACTTCAGCATGGACCTTACCGCCAAAGACGCAAAGGTGGTATTTGACGATATCGAGGAAGGTATGTTTGCAATTCGTGTTTCCGATTATTTGAGGCAGGGACGTGATAAGGTGAATCTTAAATCCGGACAGCCTCTGCCAAAGGAATCGATTGCAGGAACCGGTTTCTACTTTAGTTCCAACGGCGATGAAACGGCAAAAAATATATGGGGCAAACGCGCAAGATGGGTCGCTTTGCAGGGAATAAGACAGCAGAAAGTAGTGGGTGTTGCAATCCTCAACCATCCGGCAAGTATAAATTATCCGACCTATTGGCACGTCAGGGACTATGGCTTGTTTTCAGCCAATCCCTTGGGACAGGGTGATTTTCAAAGACAAGGATCCCGGCAATATAGAAAAAACAAAGTGATTCCGCTCCGTCTGACACTTGGGCCGGGCGAAACGGCGCATTTCAGATTTCTCGTGATTGTATACGAAGGGATAAGAACGAAAGAGCAAATAGAAGAAAGGTTCAGAGATTTTATAAAGAATTAATTGGCACAGGATTTTATATCTGTTAATAATATGTCGTTCTGAGAGGACCCGATTGGGTTTAAAAACTATTAAGATAAGAGGATGATTCATGAATAATATCACGCGCCGGGATTTTGTAAAAAGTTCGATAGCTGGTGGCCTTGCTTTAGCAGTGCCGTTTTCCCATGTGCGGGGAGCAAACGATGACCTCCGTGTTGCAGTAGCGGGCATTCGCGGCAGGGGTTGGGGGCTTGTGGGGGATTTTCATGAAGCTGCCGGAGTACGCGTCGTTGCGCTCTGCGATGTTGACGAAAATGTTCTTGACAGCCGGGTCAGGAAATTCAAAGACCGCAATGAAAAGGTCGATCCGTATGTCGACTATCGAAAGATGCTCGAGGACAAGTCGATTGACATCGTGGCCATCGCAACGCCCGACCACTGGCATGTACCTTTGGCTGCCTGGTCTGTCGTGGCCGGCAGGGATGTATACGTGGAAAAGCCTCTCAGCCATACAATCTCCGAGGGACGCCTGCTTGTGAATCTGGCCCGTAAGCACAACAGGATAGTCCAGCACGGCACACAGGCACGAAGTTCAAAAGGTATTGTTAATGCAATTGAATACATGAAATCAGGCGAACTTGGAAAAATCCGAATGGCCAAGGCGATAAACAGCCAGCGGCGGCGCGAAATCGGCCGTGAACCTGACAGCCCGACACCACCTTACGTACACTACGACCTCTGGCTCGGACCGGCACCGAAAAGACCTTTCAACATCAACAGGTACCACTATAAGTGGCACTGGTGGTGGGACTATGGAACAGGCGATACGGGAAATGATGGCATACACCAGATTGACATTGCCAGATGGGGTCTGGGTGTTGAGCTGCCCGGGGCCGTTTCATGCAGCGGTGGACAATTATTGTACGATGATGACCACGAGACGCCGGACACACAAATCGCAACATTTGAGTACGATAATGTTTACCTGATGTATGAGATGAGACTGTGGACGCCTTATCCACACGAGGGGCACGACAACGGCAATATTTTTTATGGTGACAATGGAAAAGTTTCTATAGGCCGGGATGGCTGGCAGGTGACCTTCAAGGACGGCAAAAAAGGCCCGGGAGGTGAACGACTTAATGGCTCGCACACCGGAGATTTCCTTCAGGCGGTGCGCAGCCGCAAAGCAAGTAAACTCGGCGCCGACGTTGAGGTGGGCCATCACTCAGCCGCCCTCTGTCACATGGCCAACATCGCGATGCGCGTTGGCCGGCGACTAAAATTCGATACTAAGAGGGAAAAATTCATCGATGATGCCGAGGCCAATACATATCTAACTAAACAGTACCGTAAAGGCTACGAACTGCCGACGCTATGAAATGGATAGGGTACTGAAAAATATATGAAAAGCCGTGGTGGAGATGGATTGTTAGACCTGTTCCATGAGAAGCAAATCAAATTTTGTGGTCTGGAAAAGCTCGCAAAACTCTCCTAACCGTTTGTTTGTGCTTTTCTTTGGTTGTATTCTTGTTTTATAAAATCTGCTGTGCGCAATGCCGCCGACTTGCTGAAATCAATAAGCTTGTGCAATCCCTCATTAAAAGCCATTGCGAACTCTTCCGACTTGAAAGTCAAATTAGCAAAACCCTTTTCGCCGGTTTGATTCCCTGTGTCTTGTGGCACAGGTGCCAGACAATACACCGCGGTTGCAAAACCCGCAAAGTACACTACAAGCAGAAAGATAAGTTTGTTTCTCCACCCTCTTATTAACGATTTGAGCCTCTTTATTATTTTCATCTTTGGCTCCTCCCTAAAATGGTTAGTAGCAAATCCCCTGTGATTCAGGCTTATATAAGTTATTATACCATAAATGTGGGTAGTTGAGGGAGTAATTCTTGAACTGCTGCTGAGTTGGCCCGGAGACCGCAACAAAATAGAATAGATATGTGTAAATTATATGATGACCGACGGTGTATTCCGCACTTTTGGCTTGAGAAAAACGTTTTTTTTCGGACGCAGCCGGATAATCAACATGCCTGCAATGCCGTCTCATCCGGATCTTTTGCTTCTATGCTGAACATTTTTTATACTTTATATAGTCCAGAGAAGTAAATGCAAGTTTGTTTGGCTGGGTGTTTTATTCTGAACGGATAAATGAAATCCATAGAAGTCAGAAGCGAAGTTCTTGTTATTCTGCATGGCAGCTTTACGCATGCCGCTGTTCACTGTGAACCTCAATAGTATAAGCATATTAATGGTGCTGTTGACCCGTTCCAGACCTGAGATATCGTGATTGTTGTTCCCGGAGGATATGTAGCCAGGAGCAGGCACAGAACACAGCGGCCTCCGGTAAAACAAGAGCTTTACCCGGTTTTTGTTATTGAAGTTTGATTAGTTTTATTTCATACATGGGGGTGTAAATGTCATGAGGCGAAAAAGCAAAATTCGTTCGGCCGTATTTTCTTTGGCGGTATGTGCTGGTATTTTCTGTGCATGGTGCTGTGTCCTGTTAATGGCTGGAGAGTATTACTCGGCACAGCGCAAATTGAACGTTTCTAAACAGGAGCTACAAACTTGGGAAGCCTGCCGTAGTACTAAGCCCAGTTATTTCAAGAGCAACGCGGAGGCCGTGAGTGCATGCCTGAAAAACTTTAACGAAGCGCGGGACAATCGCTGGATGAGCCTGACAAAAGAACAATTGGTGGGGTTGTTCGTGTTAGCGGCGGCGGCAAGTGCTGTTGGAGGAGGCCTGGCTACCTGGGCGGTTATCTGGATTGTCTTTCTATCCGTTTATAGATTCCTTAGGCTGTTGGCGTTTTGTTTTATGCGCCACTCGGGCAGGCAGGTGAATAGTTAATATCATCTCTATAAAGGTCGGGTACATAATCAGCGAAATCGTTTTAGTCAGGTTGTCACAAGACTGCTCGGATCAAAGACGAGTTGAATGCTGATGGTATAGGTTGCTTAACATTTGTGAACAACCCAGGGGCTGGGTAACGCTAAGATTTGCTGAACGACCTTCGAGAAACTGACTACCCTCAAGCAGTTGGAGATTGACGTTGCTGAAAAAAACAAAGATGTCTTTTATGTCAAGGTGTTCGGCAACATCGCTGATGGCAGGACCGTTGCAATACGGATGAAACCGGGGGCGGACAAAGCTACTGAGCTTAGGATTAAAACAAGCAATTTCGGCAACGAGGAGAGGTCACGCGTTATTTACGGCAAGATACAGCAAAATCTTAAGGGCGTCTCCGGGTAGTGCAATTACCCACGTTGGTTTCTCGAGATAATAAAGTCAAAGAGCTCTCTCTGCGGATGCTTTTGGGTATAGTTGGATCAGCGTCACTGTCCCAACATCACCGCACCAAGGCCGAGCAGAGAGAGCTTTGTTTGATTGGTTTACTCTCCGGTTTAATGAGTGACATCCTGATATAGTTGCCGGATTTCGGCAGTAGATAAATTCTTACTGCCAGACTTCCACATCGCCAATAGGGCCGATAACATCGCCGGATACATGCTCGACCTTGTCGAATTTCTGAAAAATCTGAAGATAGAGCGCCTTTTTGCCGATTTATCCTGCACTACTTCACAAGTTTTATTCTTTCCAATGCGCCTTGGCTCATGTCAGCTCTGAGTCATGGTGCGTCTTTTCTCAAGGCTGCTTACCATTATTTTACATAAAGTTACCGTCCGAATAAGTCGATGGACGATTTCGGAAGTTAAATTTATTTACTTTTGAAAGGAATTAAAAATGGTAAGAGAAGAAAGACCTCAAAGTCCTGAAGATCCTCAACAGGTAGCGTTGGAAGAGACTCAAGAGACGGAAACCGAAGAGAATCAAGAGCCGTGTTTCGAAGCTCCTGACCAGACACCTTTCGAAGAAACACCGACTGAGACTGAAGAAAGTTAATATTTATTTGTAATGCAGAGGGAGTCGGATGAGCGGTCTGGCTCCCTCCTTTAATTGATATTCCCCGGGATCTGTAATTATAATCAGGCATGTTAAGGTCTCGGTAACGTAACTGCTAAAATATCGTGATTGAAGGCAAACGTCCCTTTTTGCACCTTCCAAAAAGTGGTTGTCAGCCCTCATTCTATTTCTTATTGTTTATATAGGAGCAACGGCTCTTAGTTGCCATTAGGTGACTTTGGTATTGACGGTGGTCCGGTAACAAATGTTTAAAGGTTTTCAGGTAAATAAGGCGAAAAAAATGATAGAGAACATTTTACAGGACACTCTTCTTGTTGATTTGGCTCCGGAGCCACAAATGTGCGACGAGCTGGATTCCATCAGTGAGACCATGTCTCCGATGGCAGACCGTGATGTAGTGGTTGATTTTTCTAACGCTGATATTGTAACTGCGTCAAGCCTCTCGAAGCTGCTGAAGTTAAGGCAGCTTTTGACGGATTCCGGGCGCCGGCTTGTTCTTTGTGGCCTTGCCGTCAACACCAGAGGTGTTTTTAAGAAGACCGCCCTTGACCGGGTATTTGAATTTGCTGCGGACAAGTCTGTAGTTTTACCTAATGCCTGACTCGGTGAGCCGGCCGCGGCAAAGCATACTATCACCAATGCCCGGCTTTCATTCAATAAGCGGCTGCCAGAGATATAAAAACTGCGCCCCGTTTGAGCTCAACCAGTCCGGTAGTTCTACATTTATCAAGGCGCCAACAGCGTCGTCAACACTCGTTGCCGAGCCATACACATTTGCTTTATGACCTAACGGGCGGTGATACATAACCACACGGGCTTTCTCAATCCCGGCGGTCTCTTTGGCCCATTCGATTCCATCTGCCGGATAACCAATTTTGTCTATCAGTTTTTCCTGCAAAGCTTCTTCGGCCGTGAACACTCGTCCATCTGCAAGCTCCCGAAGTTTTTGCTCTCCAATTTTTTTGCGGCCTTCATGCACAACCGTCAGGAATTGCTCGAAAAACTGGTTGATAATTCCTTCTAATACTTTCCGCTCTTCTTCACGCAAATCGTGCAGCGGTGAACCTAAATCTTTCAAGTTCCCGCTCTTGATGGCCACTGCTTTAACTCCGATTTTTTCCATCGTCCCCGCGAAGCTGAACGTCTGCATTATGGTCCCGATACTGCCTGTCACACCGCCCGGCTGGGCCAAAATTCCGTCGCTGCCGCACGCAAGGTAATACGCTCCGCTGCAACCCACACCAAGTATGCAGGCTATCACCGGCTTTCCGGTCTTTCGCTTAAACTCTCGCAGACTATGATACATAATATCGCTCGCCGCGACCGTCCCGCCGGGTGAATTCAGACGAAGCACCACCGCCTTGACACGTCGGTCCGATGCCGCCTTGTCCAGCTTTTCGACGAAAAGGCTCACGGGATTCTCTCCCTCTCGCATAAATCCGCTTTTGCGTTTGTTGATAAGCAAACCGTCAACGTCAATGACAGCTATCTTATCACGGATAAATATACCTTTATCACGCTGTATTTCCGTCTCTTCGAGCCGCTGGTGGGTGGGCACGAGTTCTATTCGAAACGCCGTCGGCCCGCAGCCTGCTAACACTACCAACGATAATAACAAAGCCGTGTTAAACCAAACATGTCCTTTAGCCATTACTTGTCCTCCTGAGAAAATTCATAGTTTACCTTTTAACAATACCAATCTAACAAAATTAATTCGTTGCGTCCAAGAAAAATAGTCACATTTTGTATACGATGATATTGAGAATACGCCGTTCACCCGGCCGATAGAATTTCACCAAAAAGTATCGGTGAGCACAAGGTGCGGCGTTGACTCCAAAAATTTCCTTCTGGAGGTTATACAGCACAAAAACGGCGTGAGTCGAAGTTCTTTTAGTGCTGGAAACACCTAATTGGTACGAGATATCAAAAGGGCTTGAAAAACACGGGCATTTCGGGTATTATGACTGTCAGAAAATTCGAAAGGATTGCTCCGTATAGGTTATAGGTGAAATAGAATAGGATTACGCATCTTATAATGTACATTGAGGGAAATAATGGCCGAAAGACCGTATATTGAAAGAACAGGGCTGCCTGTAAAAAGTGCCGGAGTTTTTATCTTTCTGATACTGACTCTATCTGTAGTCAATGGTACAGTTCGCGGCTCTAAAAACCAGGACAGCCCGGAGATGAGAAAGCTTCCGTCACCGCGAAACGAGCTGGACCTTGAGCAAATACCATTTAAAATAGTGCATGAAACATTCCACACGATAGGCTGTATTTTAATATGTGCAAATTTCATATAAACTCGGTTTTGTTACATGCTCTTAATACTTTTTACGGGTAGCTTAGTCCTAAGAAAACGCACACAGACTGGCTTTACGACAGAAACCTTATGGCTCGTCGGCTCCAGTGCACCACTTTCATTATTGATCCGAAAAACAATGACACTATCTTTGTCTTGATTGGCGACAAGGCAAAACTTGCCCGTCGGGTCAATGTTGAAATTCCGTGGAGTTTTTATATTGCCGGTCTCATGCTCAACATAAGTCAGTGTCCCGCTAGCTAAGTCGACTCGATAAACCACAATGCTGTCATGCCCCCGGTTTGAACCGTAAAGAAACTTACCGCTCGGATGCACACGTACCTCAGCACAAGTATTGGATCCATTAAATCCATCTGGCAGCGTTGTGATGGTCTGTATCTCTTTGAGAGCACCCACAACCGAATCATAAGCAAAAGCAGTTACCGTGCAATCAAGTTCATTAATCACGTAAGCGTACTTTCCGTTCGGATGGAAGGCAAAGTGCCGCGGTCCGGCCCCGGGCTTGACCTTTACAAACGGAGGATTGTTGGCAACAATTGTTCCCTTTTCAGTATCGAGCTTATAAATCATTATCTTGTCAATTCCGAGGTCGGCAACGAAGGCAAAGCGATTGTCCGAGCTTACATTGATCGAATGTGCATGGGGTCCCTTCTGTCGCCTGGAGTTCACGCTGGAACCGGTATGCTGCACAAAGCCGGTCGGTTCCCCGAGTCTGTCATCGGGTTTGATCGGAATTACCGAAGCGCTGCCGCTGCCATAGTTGGCAACGAGTAGGTTTTTCCCCATATGGTCTATACTGACGTGGCATGGACCTGCACCGCCCGATGCCTGTTTATTGAGCAGCTTGAGGTTCCCCGTATCCGCCTCGATTGCATACGCACTGACACTGCCGGCTTCGCCTGCCTCACTGACGGCATATAGGAACTTGCCGTTGGGATGGATTTCGAGAAATGACGGATTCCCGGCCTCGGCCGCAAGAATCGGATCAGATAGCTCTCCAGTCTCAAGATTAAACACACTGCGGTAAATCCCTTTACTGGAATTCTCTACTCCTGTGTAAGTCCCGAAATAGACAGGAAGCGATTCTGCGAAAACCGTCGATAACACCACGAGTGAAAACACTACAGTAACAAAAGCTCTAATTCTCATACGCAAATACCTCATTGGAATAGTTAATATCGAATCCTTAGCCGCCTGACTAAGGCGGACTAACCGGATTTGGTTATCAAATAACTTTCTCCATTCCATATCCCATAAGCAAGATTTACAAATATTTCTATTTGACTATCGTTTAATACTGGTTCTATGGTCATCTCTATCACTGCTTGAATATATACATGAGCAGCTTTCCTATCGTTGGCTGAATGCGATATTAAGAACGTCAGTTGGGATAATATCTAACCGACTTTGCCATCACCGTCGATATCAAGTCCGTGGATTTCCTCGAGCTTCTTTACCAGGGCACGCAAGGTATTTTGCGTCAATGAAAGTTGATCTTCAAGAGACTGAACTCGATCATCGATTGAATCCGATTTTCGCATTTGGCCATACATCAAGCCGGTTTGCACAACTTCCCAAAGTATACCCATCTTTCCCTCAATTCATTTCTAAAGATTTAACTGTGTACTTCTTCCTATGATACTTACCAATATTTAATTAACAGGTTTACCATCATCATTAGCCCGGTAATATCGATTCTCTATGTTCCGGCATCAACGTACTCATCTGCAATCCTGTCTCCGATTTTTTGTACCCAATCTCGCAACAACTGACGATGCCTGTGTAGGATATCTTTGTAGTCGTCGACCTTGGCAAGGTTCTTCATTTCACCTGGATCGCGCTTCAGGTCTATGAGTTGTTCCCGATCTCTACCTGAGTCGTAAATACAGTACTTGAATCGGCCGGTCTGTAGCATCCTTCCGTTCTGACTCTCTGAAATAACGAAATCACGCCATTGTTTAGTATTCTTTCTTTCCGCTAAAGGTCGTAAGCTTATGCCTTCCAGTCCTTGAGGCGTTTCGATACCTGCGTAGTCACAAAGGGTAGGAAGAAGGTCGAGACCGTTGGAAACCAGATGTGTATCATCAACCACTCCGGCGTGAATTCTTCCTTTGTAGCTCATTATGAACGGAACGCGTATGGATTCCTCATAAAGCACTGACTTATGCTCCATTTTGTGCGCAGAATCCATATCGCCGTGGTCGCTGGTAAAGATTATAAGGGTATTGTTTTCCAGCCCTGCTTCCCGCAGGGAATCAAGTACTATTCCGATCTCCTTATCGACCATTTCGGTCAGACGACAGTACACCCACCGGTGCAGACGCCATTGATTCTTAGTCCATTTTTCGCGAATATACGCTCGGAAAGGTCTTGCATTGACATACTTCTGCGTTATACATTCCGGCTCAGCTTCCGGCAAGCCGTGATTTGCAGGCAATGGAGGGCAGTTTTTCTCCACAAAAGCGCTGATGTCTTTACTTTTTCTCGCTCTATCCAATACAGCTTCGCAAGTTTTGGAATCTATATTACCTGCTGGTGCTTGTGCCTGAGAGCGACTAAAATCATTTATAGCCATGTAGCAGATATCATGAGGATTAATAAACGAGGCGAATAGAAAAAATGGTTTTGTGTGTTGTCCCTTGATGAATTTAGCGCAGGCATCAGCCAATCCCTGGCGCGAGTCGCCCGTTAGATTTCGATACCCGATTTTCTGCACATTGTTCATCTTTTTTGGCAGGTGCACCTTGCCTCCGTAGACTGTTTCATAGCCCGCTTTCTGAAAAATGCATCCAAGCGACTGTCTCAGCATAATATCGGTCACGGCGGCCCGTGCGGAATCACCGTTCTGGCCCATTCCTATGGCGCTGGGCATAAGGCCTGTCTGCAGACTGAATCTGCTGGGCACACAAACAGGATTGCAGGCATAGGCCCGTTCAAACCTTATGCCCGAAGCAGCAAGCCGGTCCAATGCAGGTGTTTTAAGCCATTTGTTGCCCGTGCAGCTCATCATACCCGCATGCTGCTGATCGGTCATAATAAAAAGAACGTTGGGCCTGCTATCTGGCTTTGGGCCGTCCGTAGCTAATGCTCTCTGGCCGAGTGCCAGTCCGATTGCTGTAGCTGCTGTTGCAGTGATGAATTCCCGTCTTTTCATTTTCGTCTCCGAAGACTATTTACTGCATTTTACTTTGGTGACATCACCGAAGCAAGCAAAATCTACATGACTTTCATACTCGTTGGATGCTTCCACCGTTCTTCTCGGCACCAGGCAAGGGAGCAAGCTTTAATCATATCTCATACTCATCTGCCGATTCCCCTGCTTTGCATCAAAACCTGATCTTGCAAGCAATAGCTGCGTATAAGTTCGAGCTGAGAGTTCTATTTGGCTCGAAAGTAAGAGAGAGATTATATGGATGGTTTTGCTTTATTGCTTTTTGTCTGCCGCCTTGACTATCGATAAGCTGCTTTGCCTACCGTATCCCTGGGTCCGGTGAAGCCTGGACCACCTGCGGCTACATAGCCATAGCTGGCTCCAGACTTGTCTGGGCTGATCCAGAAAGAATATAGTCTGCCATTCTTCAAATGAAACTTAAACCTCACCGGCTTACCTACCACAGACGAAAGATCTTTTCCTCCATTCCAGATAACCTGTCGGATTGTGCTGTCTCTGGAAATAGGATTACAATTTTCAATAGACAGACCCTGAATTGGCTTCTTATCCTTAGTTAGTACTTCCACGCGCATTTGGCCATTGGGATTGTCCACGTTGATGAAGAGATATTTACCTTTGAATTTCACCGGACGGGTAGTCAACATGCCGGATTCTTCACCCGCATCCATAGATGCAAACCCATCACGGCGCATGATTGCTAAACCAGTGTGGCAATTACCGTCCCAAAAGCCGTCACCAAGCATTCGGCCGCTGACATAGAAGTACAGCTTGTCCTTTACCACAAGACAACAGCCGCCCGCACTCTGCACGTTGCCCCAATTCCAGGCGCCTTCAGTCGGATTGACTGTAAGAAACCGGGTCCGGTCAGGACGATGCCAATGGAAACCATCACGGCTGAAGCCAACCAGCACTTCATTTCGCTTTTGGATATTCAATCGGGCACACTCACTGTTAG
>JAOUFU010000594.1 GCA_029858035.1 Phycisphaerae bacterium | reverse complement strand
ATACCTTCTGCAGCACGCGCATAATCCGGTGGATTGGTATCCATGGTCGAAAGAGGCCTTTGAAATTGCCGCCAAGCTCGATAAACCTGTCTTTCTTTCGATAGGATACTCAACCTGTCACTGGTGTCACGTAATGGAGCGGGAAAGTTTCACTAATGAGCGCATTGCGAAAATAATGAACGAGCACTTTGTGTCCATTAAGGTTGACAGGGAGCAGCGGCCGGATGTAGATAACGTATATATGACTGCGGTCCAGATGATGACAGGCAGTGGGGGCTGGCCGCTGTCGGTGTTCCTGACACCTGATGGCAAGCCTTTTTACGGGGGCACATATTTTCCGCCCAAGGATATGTATGGTCGCCAGGGTTTTGATCACGTGCTTTTGACTATTGCTGATGCATGGAAAAACAAACGTGCTGAATTACTTGAGTCGGCGGACAAAATAAGCTCAATACTCCGGCAATCAAGTGAAGAGCCCGGTAAAGAAGCGCTGTCAACTGACATATTGAATAAGTCATATTTGCATCTTAAACAGATATATGACAGCATTTATGGTGGATTTGGCAGTGCTCCAAAATTTCCCCAGCCGACGAACCTTTCGATGTTGTTGAGCTATTGGCACAGGATCGGCGACAAAGCAGCCCTTGCTATGGTTGAGACTACTCTTGAGGCGATGGCCAAAGGCGGGATGTACGACCATCTCGGCGGTGGTTTCCATCGATATTCCACCGATTCACGCTGGCTGGTTCCACACTTTGAAAAAATGCTGTACGACCAGGCGCTTTTGAGCAAAGTTTATCTTCAGGCATACCAGGTAACAGGCAAAGAAGAGTATGCAAGAGTCGCCCGCGAAATTTTTGACTATATAATGCGAGATATGACTGATTCTAAAGGTGGCTTTTATAGCGCAGAGGATGCGGATAGCGAGGGCAAGGAAGGTTTGTTTTATGTGTGGGAGCCAAAGGAAATAGACGAGGTTTTGGGAACGAAAAACGCCAGGATTTTCAACGAGTACTATGGCGTTACCAGGGAAGGCAACTTTGAAGATAACAAGAGCATTCTGAATATCAAAAAATCGGTTGGAGAATTGGCAAAACAATTCAAACAAGACCCCAAAGCCATAGAAACTGTTTTAGCGCAGGGACGCTCCAAACTTTTAGAGCATCGGTCAAAAAGGATTCGGCCTCATTTGGATGATAAGGTGATTGCCGGCTGGAATGGATTGATGATTTCTGCGCTTGCTTATGGTGGAGCAGCACTTGACGATAAAAAGTATATCGATGCTGCGACCAGGGCCGCGGACTTTACATTAACTACCTTGCGACGTGACGGGCGCCTGATGCGATACTATCGCGCCGGCAGGGTAATCGATCTTGCCTATTTGGATGATTACGCATTTGTAATAACGGGTTTGCTGGACTTGTATGAGGCGACTTTTGATGCCCGGTGGCTTGCAGAAGCAAAAGAATTGGCTGAGCAGATGACAGATCTGTTCGGTGATGAAAGCCGCGGAGGGTTCTACCTGACCGGTAATGACGCCGAGCGTTTGATTGTACGCAGCAAGCCGGGCTATGATGGTGCTGTCCCCACCGGCAACTCAGTTGCCGCTCTTGTCTTATTCAAGATTGGCCGATTGACTATGGATACGCGCTTCACTAACGAGGCGGAACAAGTGCTAAAAGCGTTTTCCGTGCAAATACAGCAGTCGCCCACATCGCTCAGCGCCATGTTAATCGCTCTCGATTTCTCGATTGGCCCTGCACAGGAGATAGTCATTGCGGCAGAGGCATACCAACCGGATACAAAAGAAATGTTAAAGCTCATTCACAGCAAGTTCTTACCGAATACAGTTGTTCTGTTGCACCAGACAGGTAAGGCCGGTGAAGCTATCGAGAATATAATCCCATTCGTAAAGTTGCAGGTTGCAATAGATGACAAGGCAACCGCTTACGTTTGCCGAAATTATGTTTGCAAACAACCGGTCAATGAAATAAATGCTCTTAAAAAGTTGCTCTTGAATCCAAAGGAAAGCCGGAAAGATAATTAACGTCGGGGGTACTATATAAGATATTAGGAGTTACCAAAGCCACAAAATGCTCCGGAGTGGTTTATGGAAAAATAAAGCTAAAATTTAACAAGTAAATTAAAGGAGATTTTTATGTTTTGTTATCAGTGTGAACAAACAGCCGGTGGAACGGGTTGTACAAAAGTAGGTGTTTGCGGCAAGAACGAGGACATTCAGAGTCTGCAGGATATCCTTATATTCGGCCTTAAAGGTATCGCCGCTTATGCCTATCACGCTCGCGAGCTGGGTGCAAGCGACGAGCAGATTGACGCCTTCATGGAAGAGGCGATGTTCGCAACCCTGACCAATGTCGATTTTGACCTGGATCGCTATCTGGCGCTGGTCCTAAAAGCCGGCGAGATGAATCTTCGTGCCATGGAAATGCTCGACAGGGCCCATACTTCGAGGTTTGGCAATCCAGCACCGGCAGCCGTGCAGAGGGGAACAAAGGCCGGGCCGGGTATCGTCGTTACCGGCCACGATTTGCTGGACCTTTATGAGCTGTTAAAACAAACCAAGGGCAAGGGGATTAACATTTATACCCACGGTGAGATGCTGCCTGCTCACGGGTATCCCGAGCTCAGGAAGTTCGAACATCTTGCAGGCAATTACGGAACGGCATGGCAAAACCAACGGAAAGAGTTCGATGAATTCAGCGGCCCGATTTT
>JAOUFU010000593.1 GCA_029858035.1 Phycisphaerae bacterium | reverse complement strand
AATATCATGCCAGTTGTCTTTGTTAATCTGGTCGGCCCTGCGCGAGTCCTTTCGAAAAGCTATAACCATTTCATTGGCTGCGAACTTAATGTTCCAATCGGCATATTCGGGGATTAGAAGAGTGTCTATGACCGTATAATCGGCGGAGGCAAGGACATCGCATGGTCTGTGCAGGTCCGCGATTTTGCGCGCACATACCCGGCTGCCCGCGGCTTCGCGAATAATTTTCACGTCCGGATGATGTATATTAAATTCTTCGCATAACTGTTTGAAAGGAACGGCAAGGCTGCCCGCGTGAAAAATAATCAACTGTTGTGAATTGGTCGTAAGCCGCGAGCTGCGTACTGCAAATCCGGCCAGAACTAAACAGCCTATAGCCAAAAGGACCAGAATCGCCTTTATGAATTTGTTCACTTTACCAGTTCCTTGATATGTTTCTCGTATGCTTTTTCTGCCGCCTTTTCGATGTCACTTCGAAATTTTGTGTATGCTTCCACCCATTTTTTGCCTTCCTCGGTTAGTGAGGTTTGGCCGCCCTGTATGCCTCCTCGCTGTTTCTCGACCAGGGGGATATCAAGATATTGCTGTGTTTTCTTCAAGTCGCCCCACGCCTTTCGATAGCTGATATGAAGCGACTGGCTGGCCGCCTTCAATGACCCTTTGGCGTCGATGTTCTTGAGCAGCCGCCACTTGCCGTCGCCGAAAACGCCTTCTGCATCCTCGCTGCTTAGCCAGAGTTTAAACTTTGTCCTCAACTGCTTCATATTTCTGTCCTTCCGGCCAAATTATTGAAAACAGCCGAGCTGACATTTACAGATTCTTATGTCGTGCTGGTTACAAATACGCCCAATCTCGGCACGGCCTGCTCCGAGTTCTTCTGAAAGTTTAAAGGCCTCTGCACATGCCAGCTTCTTTTTGCCGTCTATCTCTTGTGCCCGTTCCAGAATCCTGTTAATCAAATCATCTTTCTTGCTCATTTGCGCTTCTCCACGAACCTTAATATGGATATGCACTACTCGACATATCGGTAAAGAAAAAAATAAAAACGCCCTGTTTTAATAAGCTAAAAATCCACAGGCCATTTTTGATAAAATATAACCGGGTCCACCACCCATGTCCACCATTATGTGAAACTTTTTCCTCTGCCGCAGGATACCATGATAATCAAAATCTTGCAAAATAAAGCTGAAAAGGATATATATTGATTCTTATGGGCAAGGACGCAAAAAAACAGATTGAGCAGTTGCGACTCGAAATACGCAGGCACGATTACCTGTATTACGTGCTCAATCAGCCGAAAATCAGCGACTCCCAATATGATAAGCTCTTTGCTGAGCTTAAGGAATTAGAGCAGGCAAATCCCTCCTTTATCACGCCCGATTCGCCCACACAGCGAGTGTCGGAACGTCCTATTGATGGTTTTATGAGCATCAGGCACTCTGTGCCGATGCTAAGTATGGACAATACCTATAATCCCGAGGAGCTAAGGGCATTCGACGAGAGGGTGCGCAAGCAGCTTGGCAGCGAAGATTACGATTACGTGGTCGAATTAAAAATCGACGGCCTTGCGATAAGTCTTCGCTATGAAAATGGCAAGCTTGTAACGGCTGCCACTCGCGGCGATGGCGAGGTGGGCGATGATGTTACCGCCAATGTCCGAACAATAAAAGCTGTTCCGCTTAGGCTGTTGAGCGATGGCAAGATTCCCGATGTGCTGGAGGTTCGGGGAGAAGTGTATATGCCGATTCCTTCATTTGTCGAGCTGAATAAACTTCGCGTCGAAGCGGGTGAGCCCGCTTTTGCCAATCCGCGAAACGCCGCGGCCGGCTCTTTGAAGCTGCTCGATGCAAAAATCACCGCGGCAAGAAATCTCTCTTTCTTCGCCTATGCGACCGGAGAGCTTTCCGGGCCCTTGGCTGCAAATCATTACCAAACTCTGCAAAAATTCAAAAAGCTGGGATTGCCCGTTAATCCTAATATCAAAAGTGCCAAAAATATAGACGAAGTAATAAACATCTGCCTTGACTGGGGCGAAAAGCAGCCGAAGCTCGACTACCATATCGATGGTATGGTAATAAAGATTAACCGTTTCGACCAGCGGGACATGCTCGGTGCCACCGGCAGGGCCCCTCGATGGTGCATTTCATACAAATTCCCCGCTGAGCGTGCCGAAACAACCGTCGAATCAATCGATGTACAGGTGGGCAAAAGCGGGATTTTGACGCCGGTGGCCAATTTAAGACCTGTTCAGCTTTCGGGGACAACCGTTAAGCGGGCAAGCCTGCACAACTTCGACGAGCTGAATCGGCTCAATGTCGGCGTAGGTGACACGGTGGTCATTGAAAAGGCCGGAGAGATAATACCGCAGGTAATCGAAGTGAAAGCAAAAGCTGCCGTCAACGTTCCTTTTGAAATACCTAAGAAATGTCCGAGTTGCGGCTCTGCGGTGGCCAAAGACGAAGACGGCGTTTATATTCGATGCCTCAATCCGGATTGTCTCGGCCGGTTGAAAGAGCGTGTGAAATATTTTGCCGGCAGGGGCCAGATGGACATTGAAAATCTCGGAGTTGCCCTGATCGAGCAATTAGTGGACACCGGCCTGGTAAATAATTTCGCGGACCTTTACAAACTCCAAAAGTCTCAGTTAATCGAGTTGGAACGAATGGCCGAAAAAAGTGCCGGCAATGTGATTAAAGCAATAGAAAAAAGCAGGACCCAGCCACTATGGCGGCTG
>JAOUFU010000566.1 GCA_029858035.1 Phycisphaerae bacterium | reverse complement strand
ACGTAGTTACGAATCCCCGAATACTGGAGACGTCCGCCAAAGATTAAATAGTCTTCTCCAAGCACTCCTATTTCCTCGCCGCGATTCGTGCGTGGTGAACCATTGCCGACCGACCGAGACAAACAATCGCCATCCTTCAGGCTGTAACAGGCTGGGGAAATGACGTTTCCGCCCGGCATCCAAAGTTGATTACCCGCAATCGCCAGAACTCCCTGTGCGGACACTCCCTTTCTAAGCTCCTTATCCAGGTGCCCCGATGTCATATTACTCCATTTCGGTGCTCCGGATTCGGCGTCCAGCGCATACACGTAAGTACCGTCATAGTCGATGATACCTGCCGCCGCATATGCAACGCCTTCCTGGACCAGCACACCGCTCGCAACAGGCCAGGATGAACAGAGTCTGTCATAAACCATTATCCTTCTTTCTACCGGTGCCGCTCTGAAACGCCACAACATCCTTCCCGTGGCCGCCTCAAGACAGTACACTGCACCATCGCCTGAACCCAAGTAGGCCCGTCCGTTCCAAACCGTCGGCGGCTGTTTTACCGCTCCGGCCGTTGCGTAAGACCATTTCAAACCGCCCGTCTTGCCATCAATGGCACGAACCTTTCCGTCGTCGCCACACAGGAAAACCAATTCTCCTGCAGATACAGGCGCACTCGGTCTGTAAGATACCGATGCACGATACCTCCAAAGCGATTTCGGATCAGCCGGAACACTCGCGGTCGAACAGGCGTTTCGGTTGTTGTTTCCTCGATACGTGGGCCAGTCTTCCTCGATAATCTCAGGAAACTCTACTACAGTCTTGCTTCCTTCACACACCTGGAGCCGTTGCGATACAGGGTCTTGCTCCTCTACCCTGAAATCGCCCGCCGAGCAGAGACCGGTTGTCCCCATCAGCGAGAGGTTACAGTCGCAAAGCCACGGCCCGATATAGAGCAATCCGTTTGCCGCGATGACACCATCGTTGCAGGCAGGCCGCATCGCGCCGTTAAACAGTACTTTTTTTGTATTCCTGTCGTAACGCGTTAATCCCTCGGGCATACCCCGGCAGAAGAACGAATCAGGAGTTGCGGTCAGGCGTGCACATGAGCGTTTTGCAAAGCCAAGGTCTTCGATGGTTTCGCCTGTTAAAGGTTCCAGCGTAAGCGTGCTGCCGTCCGGCCCTATACCAACGAAGAGTTTGTCATCTGTATAGAGCATATTGGGATTGTTCGTCGTCTTCTTTCGACTCCATAGAAATTTTCCGTCCCCGGATGAGATGGCGACAACATTCATTCGAGTTTGCGCCTGAAAGTAAATCGCATCGGGCGTATACAGGCAATAACATGTTGTACGGAATCCCGGCGTTGATTTCAGGCCCTTTCCAGGCTCTTCGATCAGGCGGATTGTCTTGGAGTCGTTATTACGCCACTTGACTTTTCCCGACAAAGCATCGATACAGCCGGTATGCTCGCCCGGACAGTAAAAGAATATCTTACCCCCACCTATCACCAGCGCCCTGGAATCGATCTCCTTTTCTTCCGAGTGTCGCCAGAGTACCTTCTTTTGCTTTATATCATAGGCGGCAAGTGTCTTCCCGAATCCCCACGGCACTTTCGGCTGATAATAACCGGGACTAAGCTCACCCCAGCTCCAGTGGCTGTGTTTACTTCGCACTATGGTCGTCTCCGAGGAATCTTTAACACTGCCGGCAAGAACATAAAGCACACCATCCTGTAAAGCGATGTATTTCCATTCGTCTTCGACTTCGGGGATACTAATTCTACCCATCTCCCTGCCGCTTTCAGGATCCAGCATCAGGCACACATCGTTTTCTATCATATAGAAGCAATCTTCGGTGGCAATAAACGCGGACCGATGCACCAGGTAACCGTCCGGAAGCTTGCGTGACCAAAGAAGGCTCCCGTTATAACCGTTTCTTGCCAACAGGGTATTAAGCCACGGTTCCTCGCGTATATGGTGCGCTATGTGCCCCAATGCCGTAAAAATACGTCCACCGGCCGCCGTAGTGATGGCCGGCATCGAAGAATATAGAGGCCCAGTCAGCCACTGCGTTCTATACGGGGCCTTTATAACGGTGTCGGTCGAAACAGGATTATTGTCCGGCCCGTGCTCCCAATGACTCCACGAGTCCGTCCCCTTTGGCTTTGGCTTTGTGACCTCCACCCACGTTCCAGAGCTATCTTTTACAAGCTTGAAACTGCTTTTCTCAATGCCACCTTGGACCATCCATCGCGATAATTGTTTCCCGGTCAATTGCCTCTCTGCGTCTCGGACACTGCCGATAATAGCTCTGCCGCCGGGATGCAGGACTCGTAAGATTTGTTTGAGTGATAAGTCGTCCAATTTGTGGGACACACCATTTCCCCCTGCCCCAGCTTTAATACCAAGCGGGACAAGCACTACATCAACGGTATTGTCCGCAAAGGGCAGTGAATCCAGATTTTTTCGCTCAACGAGGACCCGACTGCCGTAGAGTCCGTCAACGTCAAGCGTTTTTTGCGCAGCGGCAACCGTCGCTTCCAGCGGGTCCTGTACATAAACAAAAAACTGGCTGCCTCGAACAAGTTCGAGCGCCAGCGTCCCGTCCCGGCATCCCAGCAGTGAGCAGAGCCCGCGCGATGTACCGGCCCTGGCGATTAATTGATGCGCCAGATCACTTTCACCTGGTCCGGTCCCGGCCATAACTATCGTGGCCGTAATGGCAGAAAAAATGACGCTGCATATTAGAAGAAAAAAACGTTGCTTATACATAGTGACCTCCTTAATACTTAGCCTTTTACTGTTCCTGTTCGCACAACTGATTGAAACACGACGGGTGTCATGATTTTTCTATCCATTGTTTCAAAAGCCGCCATAGCATACCTCTTCCGCCAAAGATAATCAAGGTTGCTGTATTGAACATTTTTGCCCGA